>JASLMQ010000737.1 GCA_030746455.1 Candidatus Latescibacterota bacterium | reverse complement strand
CTCATTGTTTCAGATTTCCTGCGGATTGCTGAAACAATGCGGGACCGCCGGCCCTCTCATGGTACAGGAGTCACGCTGCTGAATCCGATCTATTCGGTGGAATGTCATGTCCGATGAGTCGAGGCTTGTTCGGCGGGGATCTCGCGGCGACGAGAAGGCCTTTGCCGAGATCGTCGACCGGCACAAGGTCATGGTCTACAGCATCGTGGCGCGCGTGGTGCAGGACAGCGAGATCGCCGAGGACCTGGCGCAGGAGGACCAGGTCCGGCACCCGTCGCTGGAGTAGGCGCGGACGGCGAACCCGCTGTAGGTGCGGGCGAACATCATCACGCGGCCATCCTCGAGCTCGACGCCATCGGGTTCCTGCACCTCGTCGGGCTGCATGTCCACGGTGTTCTCACTGACCTGCCAGCTGTAGCCGTTGTCGTCCGAGAAGCAGGCGATGCCCACGTAGCCACTGTGGTCCCGCGAGTCGGGGTAGTAGGCCTTATACTCGGCGAGGGCCACAATGCGACCGGTCGACATTCGGAACAGGCGATCGTTGTGTACGATTATGTAGCCCGGATGAGGCGTCATCAGGTACTGGTCGGTCCAGGTCCGCCCGTCGTCGTCGGAACGCCGATAGTAGTTGTGGCCATAGTAGGGCGTTGTGGGATGGGTGCTGTAGATGTAGGACATCAGGATCTGCCCGTCATCAAAACGGAGGAAGCTGGGATGGGCCAGCCTGCCCTGGGCGGGCGGCCTGGGACCGGGGATCAGGACCGACGGCCCGGACCAGGTCCTGCCCAAGTCGGTCGAGCGGACGGCCATGATGTCTTCGTCGGTGTAGGACAGGAGTAGCGACCCGTCCTGAAGCTGTAGGAAGCTGCCCATGCGGCCGCGGTAGCCGTGGTCGCGCCTGGGCCATGCGATCGCGTGCACCCGCTCGAACATCGTCGCGCCCATCTCTGAGCCTCCCTCAAGTGATCTCCTGCCCGGTTTCCCGTTCTCGATGTCACATAACCTTGTCACGCGCGTGTCCGGCGTCAAGCAGAATCCCCATTCCACCAGGTCCGGGGCACCGGATCGAGTGTGATCCCGGTCACAAGTTGGCATCTGGCCGTACCCTATCTTCGGGTCCCCCGACAGCGGCCAGGGAGAACCGGCCAAGAATCTGGTGGGATTGCGACACCCCCTGGAGCATATCAGGCACCGGGCCTTCGCATCCCGGACTCCCAACGGTGTTCCCGTGGGGTGGAGCACCGTATCGCCTGGGAGGTGATTCTGGTATAAAGGTCTGATTATTTGCGATTTAGGCTTTTAATCCGTGTGTCGACGTGGCCTGTTTGCGCCCGGTACGCACCGATGGCACGCGTCATGCATTCGTGTATCGGTGACCTCTTGACGGGAGCGAACGGCAATCAACTTTGATCGTGAACACGGTCGGGCGTGGGCGCGGCGCACCGGATGCTCGGGGGAAGCCGACATGGAAAACAACTGTCTCAAGCCTGGCGACGTGGTGACGTACTGCGATCGGGATCAACTGGTCTGGGGACCGTGGAAGGTGGTTGACGTTGCCGACCATTCGGTAACTGTAGCGGTGGACAACCGGGTGAGCGTATCGGGCGACATCGGCCTCTTCAGGAAGGTGGGAGCCCAGAAGATACTGGCCTAGCACGTCAACCCGAATCGATGAGGGAGGTAGGATACCCATACGGTCACCGTATGGGTATTCCTTGTTCCATCCATCAAGAGGCCGTTTTTCCTTGCTATTGGTCCGGATTGTCGCATATTGGTGGCGTTCGGATTCGGGGGATGACGGACAGGCCGGGTGCGCAATCCCTTGGGGGGCCAGCATGGCCACCATCGTGGTGATGGAAGACGACGCGATTGTCCGGAATCTGGTCGCCCGAGTCCTCGAGATGCAGGGTCACACGGTCGAGGCCTTCCCGGATGCCCAACCGGCCCTGGATAGTGTAGACTTCGAGAACGTCGACCTGGTGATCACGGACCTTCGGATGCCCACACCGGGCGACGAGGCCATACAGGCGATCCGAACACTGGGATACGAGGTCCCTGTCGTGGTGATGAGCGGCACGCTGTATTCAGGGGTGCTTCGTAAGTTGAGGTCCATCGGAATCCAGGAGGTCATCGAAAAGCCCTTCAAGATCCAGCATCTGATTGATGTGGTGGACTCGCTAGTCTGAGGTAGGCCGTTTCACAGGACGGGTGATCGCCTCCGTTGGCCGCGGCATGTCGTGATGCCCGGCCTTTTTCTTGGTCTGGCGCATCGGGAGTGAAACATCGCTGGCAGGGGGCTGCGTCGAATTCATGAGCCAAGAACAAGTATGAACTGAATTGAAGGTGCTCGGCGGGCCTGTTGGAGCGCCTTAGTCTCGTAATGCGAGAGTCGATATGGGGAAGAGGCAGGTCGGTCGGAAAGGCGGCCGGCACAGGGGATCGACCGCGAGGGCCAACGCGGACCTGATGAGCCACATCGGGTCTCTCGGGCTGAAGACGGTGTCGGCCTACCAGAAGTGGTGCCGTGACCAGGGCCTGAGTGGGGCGCTGAACAAGAGCTGGCAGGAGCGCCGGGGCGAGCGAGCAATCGTAAGCCAGGATGCGGCCAAGCGGGAAGCCGAAGCCGAGGCGATCGAGCACGTGAAGCTGCTGGGGCTCGAGACGGTGCTCGAGTACCAGACGTGGTGCCGGGACCAGGGGCTCAGCGATGCCGTGCACAAGAGCCCCAAACAGCGCCAGAAGGAGCTGGACCTGGCGCGGCGGCACGAGGGGGAGGCCGCGCTCTCACAGGCAAGACACCAGAGCCGGCGACCTGAGGAGGCCATCCGCCGGATCTACAGGGGCGAGTCGACGGGGGAGGGCCCGGGTCGGCCTGAGCTGGAGAAGGTCGAGGCGGCGTTCGAGACCGTCGGCGAAGATCGGGGATCCCGGAAGGCGCTGCTGGCGCTGCTGCTCCACGCCGAGGGACACAGCGACCTCCTCGATGCAGAACCGGCACTGGCCCGATTGGGGCAACAGGAAGGGAACACGTATATCGAGGGGCTCGGGATCCTGGCCGCGCACCACCACGATTGGGTACGCCAGGCGGAGGACTGGCAGCCACCGAGCCACAACTCGAGGCGGCAGTTCGGGTCTCTCTCGCGCCACCTCCTGGCGAGGTACGAAGTACCGGTCTTCATGGATTCTGCGTGGTTCCGCGGAGAGTTCGAGCCGGCACGGGACCAGCAGGAGTGGTTCAAGCACGTGGGGATGGGCGGGAACATCCGAACGGCCGACGTGCCCGTGTGTCTGACGAAGCGGATGGCCCATCTCTTCCTGCAGGCCCCGGATGACTCCACCGTCGAGGAGGCCCTGCGTTGGGGGCAGATCCTGGGATTGGGAGGAGACGAGCTGCTGGTGCGGGCGGTGAACGGCACGCGGCTGGGAGAGAGCTTCGACAATGAGGCATTCTGGTCGACCGTTGTCCACTTCCTGGTCAACCATCCGATGCTCGATCCCGAGCAGGTGGGTCCCATCGTGGACTTCATACATAACCAGAAGTACGTTTCGCAAGAGGTCGTGGGCCCGGATGGAGCTGTGGAATCGCGGGATCCACCGCAGCCCAACTTCGCGGTGAAGGGGAGGAGCATGGACAAGCTGCTCCGCCAGGTGGAGGCGTGGCACCGTCGGCTGGCTCGAGACAACCGGGTTCCGTTCCGTCACTGGGAACCATCGGGGCACTCCGGGCTGGACCACGAGGAGCAAGGCGAGGACGGTGCCGAGGTCCACTGGACGATTGAGGAGCTGCTGGGCACGCGTGAGCTGACGGCCGAGGGCCGGGGCATGCACCACTGCGTCGCCTCATATGCCAACAGCTGCCGCCGGGGCAACGTGTCGATCTGGTCGATGCAGGCGTCGGACGACGGGGGAAGGGCCCACCGTGTGATGACGATCGCAGTCAACAACAGGGGGCGGACCATCACTCAGGCACGAGGCCGACACAATGCCCTTCCGAGCGGGAAGACGCCGAGGGGGAAGCAGCAGGCGATGGAGAAGACCTATCGCACCCGCCTGAGGGAGTCGAGACGCATCCTGCGCCTGTGGAGGGAGCAGGAGGGGCTCACGCTCGGCTTCAAAGCCCTGAACGTCGGGTAATCCCAGGAACTCAGATGCGTCCGTCCCGTCCCGTCATATACGTCGCCCTGGCAACGGCGTTCTCCCTGCTGGGAGACCAGACACTCTACGCGGTCCTGCCCACGTACTACGCAGAGCTCGGGCTGCTTCCCTACCAGGTGGGCCTGGTTCTCTCGGTGAACCGGTGGATACGGCTGCTGACCAATCAGCTGGCCGAGCGGCTCTGCAGACGTCAAAGCCTGGGTGTCCTGCTGGCGCTGTCGCTGGTCCTGGGCGCCGTGACGACCGCGGTGTACGGTACGCTCCCGAACTTCGCCATTCTGCTTGGCGCTCGAATTCTGTGGGGACTGTCCTGGTCGTTCATCCGCCAGATCGGCCTGATGACGGTTGTCGACAGCTCTCCCGAGGCCGCCATCGGCCGGATGATGGGCTACTACAACGGGATCTCGCGCCTCGGGTCGGTGGCCGGGAACCTGGTTGGCGCGCTGGGACACGACCTGATCGGGTATACCCTCACGCTCGCGATTTTCTCCGGGCTGTCGCTGCTCGGCGTGCCGCTGGGCATGCTTTCGAGACGCGCAGTGCACCAGGTCGATGGCGAGCTTCCCCGACCCGGGGAGTTGAGCTGGCGAGATCCCGGCCTGCTGTCTTGCGGGTTCATCGTGGGGAGTGTGGGCGCCGGTCTGATGATGTCGACCCTTGGGATCGTGCTCAAGACGTCCGTGGGCGATTCGGTGGGTGTCGGCGGTCTGGTCATCGGCGTGGCCACGCTCAACGGTATGCTGCTGGCGGGCCGGTGGGTGACCGACGGGCTCACGGCTCCGCTCCTGGGGGCGCTGAGCGATCGGATCGGAAGGCGGCGGGCCTCTCTGCTCTTCTTCGGCCTCGGCGGGCTTACGATGATGGGCGCGTCGCTTGCACCCGGTGCGCTGACGATGGTGCTGATGGTGCTGGTCTTTTTCGGGTGCGGCGTGGGCGCGACCGTGGTGATGATCTCTGAAGCTGGGACCCGCGGCCCGAGGGCCGTTGCGACGTATGTGACGGCGTCGGATTTCGGTTCGGCGACCGGGCCCATATTGGGGTGGACGGCGCTGCAGATGGGAATGCCGACGCAATCGGTGTTCGTGATCGGAGGGGTGCTCTATGCCGTGGCGGCTCTGGTGTCGCGGCGTGTGTTCCGCTAAAGCGAAGATCAACACCTTACCACGGATGGACACGGATGAACACCGATAGGAAGGAACCAGGATGCACCGTGGTTCGGAGGTAGGCCGCAACTGGAGCGGAAGAACCCTGAACTGCGAAAGGCGTCACCACGAAAGACACCAAAGACACGAACGGAAGCCAGGGAGATAGCGAGCCCCAACCGGGGCGGGAAGATGCGGCGGGCTCTGGAGCGAGGATCGGCGTATAGCGGAAAGAAGCCCCGCAGGGAGGACCTGCGGGGCCGATCTCATGTTGGACAGAACAAGTGGTAGACGCTCAGGATCCGAGTCTGGCGAAGAGGTCCTGGACCTCCTGCTCCTTCTCGGGCGTGCGCCGGCTGAGATATCCCTCGCCGAAGTAGATGAGGCAGCAGACGAGGATCTCGCCGCCGGTGTAAAGCTCGAATCGGTCGGTGACCTGGACCAGGATCAAGTAGGAGATGAAACCGCCGATGAAGGAGAGGATGGCGCCGCGAGCGGTGGGACGTTTCCACAGCATGCCGAACATCAGCGGGATGGCGATGGGGGACAGGAGGCCGCCGAAGAGCTTCACGGTGAAGCCGAACACCCGGTTCGTCTCCTCGCTCTGGGCCAGGACGACGGCGGTGATGAGGACCCCCAGCCCGAGACCCGCGGTGGCGACCATGCCGACCTTGTGGAGCGAGGCGTCGGACAACGCGCGCTTGACGTTCCGCTGCCAGATGTCCTTGGTGAACACGGCGGCGAGGGAGTTGATGTCGCTGTCGATCATGGACATGGTTGCGGCGAACAGCGAGCAGGCGAGGAGGCCGATGAGACCCGGCATGAGACCGGACAGGACCTTCTGGGCCACGATGATGTAGGTGTGATCGAGGTCGAAGCCGGCCAGGGGCGCCAGGGTGACTGGATCGAAATGCTCGGGCAGCATCAGCGGCGCCGCCCACGCGGGCAGGAAGATGACGACGGGGTAGAAGGTGGATAGAACGCCCGACAGCAGGGCCGCCTTGCGGGCCTCATCGGGCTTTTCGACCGAGATGAACCTCTGCGCAAGGCCCCAGGTGCCCCCGTTGTAGCTAAGGATGATGACGATGAGGTAGACGCACCAGAACCAGGCGCTGATTCCCGCATCGGGATTGAAGAAGGCTGAGCGCTCGGCAGGCAGCTGTTCCCAGAGCCCGCCCCATCCGCCAACGGCTGTGAGGACGAAGCCGCAGACCACCAGGCTCACGGTGAGCTGGACGAAGAACTGGATCAGATCGGTGAGCACCGTGGCCCAGAGGCCGCCGACGAAGACGTAGGCGACGGTGAGCAGTCCGCTGACGACCATGATGGGCAACACCGGCCATCCGGTGACGACGTGGACAACGATGGAGATGGCCAGCAGCTTGATGCCGAGGTCGATGAACTTGATGAGAATGCCGGCGACGGCGATGAGGCCGCGGACGGAGTTGCCGTATCTCTGCTCGAGGTACTCCACAGGGGTGAGGACCTTGAGCCGCGACCACCGGGGTGCCCAGACGATGCAGCCGATCAACAGGGCCGTGCCGACCCCCAGGCAGAAGAGGGTCCACATGCTGAATCCGGCGAGGGCCGCCCGGCCGGCGAAGCCGACGAAGGCCACGGCGCTGTATCCGGACACGTGGTGGGATATGGCGGCCATCCACCAGGGCAGGGCGTGTCCCGCGGTGAAGTAATCGTCGACACTGCCGGACCTCCGGCGGGCGATGATGCCGATCCAGGTCATGAGCAGGAAGTAGACGGCGATGACGGCGAAGTCGGCGTTTGTGAACATGCGGGTTGGGTCTCCTTGACGGCGGACGACGGACGACCCTCCTTCGCTCCTTCCCGCCGCCGCTGCTTGTGCAGCTTTGGCGGGCGGGCCGGAGCTACGGAGGGCAGGCAGACGGCGGGACCGTGTTGGGCGCTGCGTGGCTCGTGGGCTCGGGTTCGACTCCTTGACCTATTCGCGGGGTAGAAGGGGCTCCGGTCCGGCACGGTGGGTACCCGAACGCCTTCGCTCGGGTCTGGCACCGGGGCAGATCCCCCCAAAGCTCCCGAATCTCATAGGACCGCAAGCAGATCGTCGAGGTCGAAGACGAAGCCGTAGCTGAGGGCGACGTACCAGAGCGCGATCTCCTTGCAGAGCTCGTTGCGTGCGGTCTCCTTGCTTTCGCCGGCGGTGACGGCCTGCCGGATCGCGGAGCAGATGAAGCCGCGTTGCTGCATGTCGGCCATGCCGCCGGGGGAGAACATCAGGCACATGTTGATGTCGAATCCGGCGTAGATCAGATGGTTGATCCCGAACTCCGCGCAGAGCGCGAAGAGCTGGTGGCCGTTCTCGGCCACGCCCTCCGTGTCCAGGGGCCGGGCCTCGGACGCGAAGTCGCGGTTGGGGGATCCGCGACGGTAGTCGGCCTGGTTGTGGGCACCGACCCAGACGTTGTCGGACCGGAACTGGAGCAGCTTCCGGTAGGCCGGATCGGGTTCGATCCGCTTCGGGGGCTCCGGCTCGGGTCCGGCGAGCTCGACGGCCTTCCGGTAGCCGGGGCAGTCCTTGTAGTAGTCTCCGCCGGAGACGACGTGGAAGAGCTCGAGCGACGAGTATCGGACGGCGGTTAGCAGGGGGGGAAAGACGGTGCGACAGATCTCGTAGGTGCGGGGGATCTCCTCGCAGGCCCGCCACCAGCCGGGGTACTCGTCGTAGGCGCCGATGTCCCAGGCGTGCATGACGACCAGAGCGGTGTGCTCGGGCGCGAGGTCGATCTCGGCTCGGCTCCATCCGCCCATGCCTTCGGCCGGGACGTCGAGGGTGAAGTCGGCGTCGAACTGGCGGTAGGTGTTGGCTTTGACTGTGAGCGTGTCGGTCATTCTGGGAATCCCTCCTCACGGATGCGTGCGCCGACGGCTCGAAGGACGGGCTCGTCCTCGGGGTCGATGGAACCGTCGGGTAGCGGCCCGGAGTTGAGGAGCAGGTTGCAGTTGGCCCGTCGCGCTTCGCGTAGCGTCTCCCAGACGTCGTTGGCCGATTTGTGCTTACCGGCCGCGTCCGCCATGTAGCCCCAGCCCCCCTGGGTCATGGACGTGCAGATCTCCATCGGGTTACCGGCGTCGCGATCGACGGCCTTGTGCTCGGGCGCGTAGAAGTCCTCGGTTCCGAGCAGGCCCTGCTTGTAGGACACGAGGACCTGGGGCTGCATGCTGTGGATGAAGTCGTAGAGCTCCTGGCACCGGAACCTGGACACGTTACCTGAGGCCGGGACGGCGATGCCGTCCAGCCAGATGGCCGCGACGGGACCGTATTGGGTGAGGAGCTCGCGAATTTGGGCGGTGGTGAAGTCGAGGTATCTCTGAAGGTCGTGCTCGTCGCCATAGGCGTAGGACGGCTCGGGCGGGTCATACTCCGGGCGAGCCCGGCCTCCCCATTCGTCGTTGTTGGGCGCGTGCGGGTGCTTCCAGTCGCGACCGTGGGAATAGTAGAGGCAGAGACCAAGGCCGAATTCGCGACAGGCATCCGCAAGCTCCGTGATAAGGTCACGACCCGCGGCGGCTCTGACGCTGTTGAAGTCGCTCTGGACGGTCTCGAACAGGGAGAAGCTGTCGTGGTGCCGCGTGGTGATGTTGACGTACTTCATCTCCGCGGCGACGGCTATGTCGGCGATGGCGCCGGCATCGAAGCCGTCGGCCGTGAACCGCTCCGTGAGCTTCGCATACTCGGCGACGGGGATCTTCTCCCGAAGCTGGACCCACTCGTGACGGCCCAGGAGGGAGTAGAGGCCGTAGTGGAGGAAGAGGCCGTAGCGGGCCTCGCGGAACCAGGCGAGGGCGGCGGCACGAGGGTCCTCCGCGTAGAGGTCGGCGTAGTCGCGGAGATAGGAGGGGATATCAGGCATATAGGTCTCCATTGGTGAAGCAGCACAGCGATGCGATGGATAGAGCGGCGATGGCATCGCGGCCTTCACCCCGCCCGCCTCCGCTCCAGCGGAGCTACGGCGGGCACCCCTCTCCCGCAGGCAGGAGAGGGGCCAACCGTTGTAAGGGCGGGCGCGTGAGGGACTGGTGCTGAAGGCTAGAGCGCCCAGGTCGAGCCCGGATTGATGTGCTCGTGGAGTCCCGCGCCTTCGCCGGAGGTTACCTCGACGTCCGCGACGTCCTCGCCGACATTGGTCACATAGCACGCGCCGTCTTCGCAGGTGTCCACGTGAATGCTCCCGTCGGAACGAAGCGTGCGCGTGGCCCCGAGTAGGCTGGCGCTGCAGCCGCGGAGCACAACGGCATATCGGATGACTTCGCCATCGGCATCGAGGGTCGAGCCGGGGTAGACGTTGATGTCCGCTGTCAACTCCAGGCTGAAGACGCATCGGCGGGTCCGGGCCCCGAAGCTGGCGACGGCGAGGTACCCGTCGGTCACGAGGGCGGCGCTGTTGGGGGGGCCGGACAACATCCCCAGGGACATGGACGGGGTCTCATTGTGCGGTTGATCAGGTGCGAGGACGGCGGCCAGCCGACCCGCCGACTGGCCGGCCTCAACGACGGTGGACCCGGCCTGTCTGGAGAGGGTGAAGTCGTCCGCTATGGCCCGATACGGCTTGAAGAAGTGGCGATTGTGGTAGACGGCGGCATTCTTACCCGAGAACCGAATGCCGAGACGGTCGTCGACGTTGACCCACTCGGGCTGGCCGAGGTCGTCGACCACGTCATCCTCCTCGGAATCGCCGTGCCATCCCCTGTAGTCGGTGGAGCCGTCGGGACGGTAGAGAGTTCGCACGCCGCGGCAGTTCGGCTCGAGCAGCGGGAAGTGCTCGTTGGTGATGCGGAGGAATCCCTGGTCGAGGGACTCGAGCGTGAGGTCCTCGAGGGCAACGAATCGCTCGAAGGACAGCACGCGGCCGTCGGGCAGGCTGGCGAACAGGACCTGCTGGCGGAGGGACTCCTGGCAGCGGTCCGTCACCATCGCGGCGGCGAAGGCGTCGTCGTAGCGGGTGACATTGACGTCCACCAGACGGTGACTGTCGGGACGATCCTCCACAACAGGCGTGCCAAGCCAGGAGTCGGAGCAGGGGGCAATGGTGTAGATGCCTTCCCTGGTGAGGGGAAGGGCCATGATGGAGTTCCGCCAGGAGAAGGAGGTCTGGCCGGTCGGATGGCGATGGTGAACGAATCCCGCGTGGGGATAGCTTCGGACACCGGCCAGACGCGACTCGAGCTCCTTCTCGGGCGCAGGCTCGGCCCCGGCCCCGAAGAGGCGGTGGAAGAGGTAGAGATGGGCGATCTCGCCAATGGCGGCCTCTCGGATGATCAGGGGGTCCTGCTGGCCGTGGGCCGCCATAGCGAGATCGCGATCGTACATACGTCCGCCATTGCCCCTCATGCGGAGCTCGCAGTTGTGGAGTCCACGCAGCTGGAGGGCCGCGGCATCGGGGTCGTCGTAAAGCACCGAGGCAATGGCGTGGGCGGTCTCACACCCGGTGGCGCGCAGATAGGGCCAGTCCATCCCCTGGATGGGCTGGGGGTAGCCTCCCCCATCGGTCATGGCCTTCAGGCTCTCGTAGACGCGATCGCGGTTCCAGTGGAGCTCGGGGGGAATGCCTCGGCCCCAGAGCCTCAATTGGGTTCCGAGGGTCAAGAGAGACCTGACGCCCGATCCGGTGTAGCTGGGGTGGACCATCCCGTGATTCTCGGCCCAGTAGTCCGGTAGGGTCGTGAAGATCTTGCCGGTCAGACCCTTTGCGGTGTCCTCACCGACCTGCCCGAGGTCCTTGGCATCCTGAGGGGTGGCGCAGGTCGAGTACATCCACCTACGGGTCATCGCTTCCCAGTCCGCAGCGTGCGGGTGCCGCGAGAGGAACAGGAAGCACGAGGTGAGCCCGGCGGAGGTCCAGGCGTTCTCCTCCATCTGGGTGTCCACGTAGACGCCGTCCTTGGGCGGCATGTCCCCGAACCGTTCCGCGTAGTCCTCGTGCATTCGGGCCATCATCATCCAGGTTTCGTCGTCGATGTGGTCTCGCAGGAGCAGGCAGATGCGGGCCAGGCAGGCCAGGCCGGTGCCGCACTGGCTTTCTCTGAAGAAGCCCCTGCCGCGCTCGCCCCACTTCGTACCGCAGTTCTCCGGGCGTCCAAGGCCCGTGGCCGGCCTGACGCAGTCCTCGGGACCCGTGTCGTGGGTGAAGCACAGGTAGCGGAGGCCCTTGATGGCCATCTCTCGGAGTTGGTCTCTGGAGACCCCGGTTGCCTGCTCGTCATATTCGGACGAGGTGCTGACGATGGCGAAGGCCTCAGCCGGATTCACGGTTTCGTTGCCGTACCAGTGGACTCCACCGAAGAAGTGGCCGCAGTTGGGTCGGTCGGGCCAGTCGGCGAAGTAGTCCACGCCGATTGGGATCCACATCTCCAGGAGGCGCAGGTAGCGGCGGCTGAGACCGTTCTCAGTGGCGGGGAGATTGGGGGATGCAAGGTCGGTAGTGTGATCCATCTGAACCATTGGGTAACTCCTTAATCAATGGGTAGCACCGATTGGGTGGATTCCAGATGTCGTGAGACGTGAGACCCTCCTTCGCTGGCGGTGCCAGCTTCGGAGGCCAGGCGTGAGGCGTGAGACGGGAAAGCCAGCTTTCAGCATTCAGCTGAACCAAGAGGCCTCCTCTTTTTTGTACCAGGATCCCGACTCCTACCTGAAGCAGAAGCTCAAAGAGAGTTTCTCTACTGATACACCCTCGCCAGGAAATCGAGCAGAGCCCTGTTGAAAGCCTCCGCCTGCTCGAGCTGGACGTAGTGGCCGCATTCGGTGAGGACGACGACCTCGGCATCCGGACCGGGAAGCCTGTTCCGGAGTGCGATTTCCTCCGGATCTCCCGGGCGGATCTTGCCCCAGCCGGAGGCGATGACGAGCATCGGCACCTCGCAGGTGCGTTCGGGCCCGAAGTGGACGTTCCGCGGATCGTCCCGACGCTGCAGCTCCTCCCTGGCGTTGGGATGGCGACGCACCCAGGCGTTCCATTCCTCGAGGAGGCTGACGTTGTAGTCACTGGGGTAGTACCAGGGGAGGTCGTTCGCCTCGAGTACTGCCCGGTTCTTCTCATACGCCTTCAACGTGCCGGGGCTGTAGCGCTCCGTGCCCAGCCTGGACGAGGCGCCGGAAAGGTAGAACAGCCCGTCCGCGAATACGATGCCACTCACGCGACCCGATCTGGAAAGCAGCATTTGCCGGGCGTGCGCCGTTCCCGCGCTGTGCCCGACGGCGACGCATTCCCGGACTCCGAGGGAGCCGAGCAGGAGGAAGGTGTCGTCGGCATCCCCGGCGTCGGACATGAAGTCGGAGGGATCGCTTGCGCCCATTCCCGCACGGTGCGGACAGATGACGCGGTAGCCCGCGTCGACCAGGGCCGGGATCTGTGGGTCCCACTGGCCCTCGGCGATGAAGTGGCCGTGAAGGAGCACGACGGCGTTGCCGCTGCCCTCGTCGATGTAGCCGTAGCGGCGGCTGTCGATGCGATGCTCTTTGATCTCTGGTGTCACGTCTGTTCCGACTGGCCTGCTGACCTGTGGGTTCCGAACCGAACCGCGAGCTAGGGATGATGGATCCAGGCGTCCTTCCAGATCGAACCGGCGACGATGGTGGCCAGGCACGAGAGAAGGATGGCGATGCAGATGCGGCGCGACC
>JASLMQ010000736.1 GCA_030746455.1 Candidatus Latescibacterota bacterium | reverse complement strand
GATCGATCCGGTCCTTCTCGCCGATGACCGAGACGTGGAAGGCCGGTCGGGTCTCGGAGATCAGGTTCAGCGTGGAGATCGCCCCGCTGGCCGAGTAGAGTGTGGCCGTGTGGTTCTTCTTGCCAATGTTCAGCTGACCGTGGGTGATGTCGTTGTCCAGCAACTGGGCTACCATGGCCACCTGGTGGATGCCATAGAAGAAGATCCCGCCGTACTTGGAGCGGACGTCACACGGGCCCGATGCGATGACGGAGATGATTCGGCCAAGCTTCCTGGTCTCCTTTTGAAGGGACACGAAGCTGGCCTGAAGGGGTTGGACGGAGTGCGAGCTGACCGGCACCCGCAGTCGCTTTGCCCGCGCCAGGAACTCTTTGCCTTCCTTGACGCGGTAGCAGAAGGGCTTGTCGATGAAGAGGGGGATTCGGGCCTCGAGCAGCGGTCGGGCGGCCCCCAGGTGGAACACCGGACTGCGGTGATCGACCACCACGGCGTCGACCGTTCCGATCATGTCTTCGGGCGTCTTGACGATCTCGGGGATCTGGCCGCGCTCCGCGGCATCCCTGGTGAATCGCGGGGCCTCTCCCCAGACGGAAACCACCCGGAAGCCCGGCACCTTCTTGTCGATGTTCAGGGTCTTAGCAATCGTCACGGTATGGCTGTTCTCTGCACCCACGATCCCGATTCGAATCATTCGCGTGCTCCTTGTGAACGGCCTCTCGACTGGCCAATCGACGCCGTGTCTAAGCCGGTACCACGTCGACCGGCTCGCCGGCCTGATGGGCAAAGGCTGTATCGAAGACGACCTCCAGATCGCATTGCGGTTCGTATCCGATGAGTGACTTGGCCTTGCGGATGTCCGACCAGTAGATCCAGCGCATTGGAACCTGGACCTCGAGCGGCGGCACTCCGGTTTTGGAGGCCAGGTACTCCGCCGTTTCCGTGAGCGGGAGCGGCCGAGGGATGGCCGCGTTGAAGGCCTCGCCCACCGCGGCCGGGTGCTCGAGCGCGCAGATGCAGGCTTGGGCCACATCGCGGGCATCGGCGGGGGAGTACATCCACGGATTCCCCTCCTTATCCCGAACCGAGCAAGGCTGCTGCGGATCCTCCGCTCTGTCGAGTATGTCCTGGGCGATCTCCTCTCCCTCGGGATGATGCAAGCCGCTCTCGGGCCTTCCCGCGGCGGACCGGATCAGCCCTGCCACGAAGCTCACCGTCCAGCGCGGCAGTATCTCCTGACCGGCGAACATGCCCGCGGGGCGGATGATGGCGGTGCGCAATCCACAGGAGGTACGGTAGCTGTCGGCCATGGCCTCGTTGATACGCTTCGTGGTTGCGTACAACTTGAAGGGCCGTTTGGGGTGGGCTTCGTCCACCGGCTGGTAGCAGGGCTCCACTTCCTGGTTGCCCATCGGGTAAACCGAATCGCTGCTCACGTGGACGAACCGGTCCAGTCGATCGGACAAGGGGGCGGCGGCCTCGAACAGGTTGAAGGTCCCATTGACGTTGATGTCGAAGAAGGTCCGGTTGTCCATGCCCTGGGGTGGCCCCATGATGTTCGCGGTGTGGATGACCGCGTCCACCCCATCCACAAGGGTTTGGCAGAGATCGGCATCCCGCAGGTCGCCCTCGATCACCTCCAGGTCGAGGCCGTCCAGCTTGGTCTTCTTGGGGTCATCGGGCAGGACCAGTCCGCGGACATCGTAACCCTTGTCCAGCACCTGACGGACGATGTTCGCCCCGAGCCTGCCCGCGGCGCCTGTGATCAGTAGCTTCGTCATGGCACTATCCTCCACGACGGGGGTGTCGCGTCTCTCTGAATGCAGCTTCCAGCTCTCAGCCATCAGCTGTCAGCTGAACCAGATCAATGGGTGCCCCTGATAGTGGCTCCTGTTGTCGGCACTCGCGTGACACCCTATCCGCTGACCGCTGACTGCTGACTGCTGAATGCTGATCGCTTGGGTTCTGAATCAGATCGATGGGACCTTGACCTTGCGCTTCAACTTGACGGACTTCTCGAGGGCCTCGAGTACTGCAACCGGCATGAGCATGCTCTCGTCGGTCTCGTCGGTCTTCCCCGTCCTGAACATCCTGCAGAACGACTTGGTGCCCGACAGGTAGGGATTGGCGTCGTAAGGTACTTCCCTGTCGATCCGGCCCTTCTCGCCGATCACGGAGATGTGGAAGGCGGCGCGACCCTCGCTAATGAGGTTCAGCGTAGAGATGGCGCCGCTCGCGGAGTAGAGCGTGGCCGTGTGGTTCTTCTTGCCGAGGTTGATCTGGCCGTGGGTAACGTCCTGGTCGAGGAGCCGTAGGAGCATGTCGACCTGGTGGATGCCGTAGAAGAAGACACCGCCGTGCTTC
This sequence comes from Candidatus Latescibacterota bacterium, assembly GCA_030746455.1. The sequence continues at coordinate 215 of JASLMQ010000736.1, read as the reverse complement.
GACTTGATGTCACATGGCCCGGATGAGACGGTGGAGATGATCCGCCCCAGCTTCCTGACGTCCTTCGTCAGCGCGTCGAAGGAGGCCTGCTTGGGGAGCACGGAGAAGGAGCACACGGGCACACGGAGGCGCTTGGCCCAGGCGAGGAATTCCTTTCCCTCCCGTACGCGATAGCAGAACGGCTTGTCCACGAAGAGCGGGATCTTGGCCTCGAG
>JASLMQ010000735.1 GCA_030746455.1 Candidatus Latescibacterota bacterium | reverse complement strand
GCATCGATCCGTCCGGCGGGACCTTGGAGCCGTAGCCGTTCCACATTGAGGCCGACCTTTGGATCGTAGCCAGCACTGAAGGGCCCCAGATTGCGGAGGGCCAACTGCTCGACGTCCACGGCCAGCGAGTCAAGTTCAAGGCGGAATCCACCGCCCAACCTGCCGATTCGTCCCCGAAGGTGCAATCGGTCCGGGTCCTCAGGGCCGTTGACAAGAAGGAATACCACATCCCTACCGTCCAGGCCCGCGTGCAGCGCCAGATTGCGGATCCCGTGTCCACCCCACTCCACCGAACCCGCACGAATCAGCATCCCACCGGATGTGAGCACCGGCCACCTGGCCCGTGCCACCAGATCGACCATGGGCACCCCGGCTACGTCCAGGGAGTCCGCTCGGAGGTGCAGCTCGAGCGCCGGATCGGTCCATCCGCCCGTTGCCGAGGCCCCGAGACTGACGGGCTCACCCCGCAGCCCGACGCCCAGACGGCCGGCCAGAATCCCTGGATCCTGGAGTAGGCCTTCCACCCGAACCGAGAGGCTGTCCCCTGGCACGATCCACCCCTCTCCCTCCAGCCGCACCTGGGGACCCGCGGCCACCAGGCGCACCACCTCGAACCGTCGCCCTTCGGAAACGAGGCTGACCAGGACGGTGTCCAGACGCGCATCCGCCACGGCTGGCCCCTCCACCACCAGATCGGCCCGAGCCTCGACCGAATCGGGCTCCACCCCCCTTCCTGCGATACGCACCCGCGCTGAGACAGGCCGGATTGGCCCGGCCAGCCCTGCCATCCGGTCGAGTGCGAGCCCCTCCAGGTGCAGGTCCAGGTGGTAGGCCGGCTTGCCCAGGCCCGGTTCCCACAGCCGGCCCAACTCCAGAAGGCCCTTCCCCCTGGCACGACCATACCCATCCGGCAGTTGAGCCGACAGGCTGTCCAGCTGGAGCAGGCCCTGCACGAAGGCTCCCCGCATCTCCAGATCCGTCGCAACGCGTTCCGCGACAGTCACACTGTCCAGCCGGACGGAGCCCTGCCACTCCCCGTTCCTCCCCCTCCGGACTCGGATGTCTCCCTGCATACCGGTCACGGCCCGCGGAACGCCGGGAACCAGTGAGGGGTCGAGCCGGTCCACACGCGCCACGACCCCACCGGCAGCCGTTCCAACTCCGATATCCGTGTCGAGGTTGCCGTGGATCGAGCACCGGGGCCCTGTGATCACGTAGCTGGCCTCGACCTGGCCTTCCCGCAGCGTTGCTTCCAGCTTTACCGCATCCACCCCCACCCCGAGCAGCTGCCCCCGGGATATCCCCACGGTCACCTGGGCCTCCGCACTTGGGAGCTCCCACCCCCGGCCCGCGGCCTGAATCTCCAGATCTCCCCGTGCATCCACACCCTGATCGGGGATGATGCCCCGGAGGTCCAGATCCCGGGCCTGCGCCCTCACCTCGTACGCCACCTCGCCCGAGGAGAGGTCCACGATGCCAAAGAGGTCACACACGGCCCCCCGGTATCGGATCCCCATCTCGGTCTGGAGGGACCGAAGTGATCCGCGGCTCCGGCCCCGGATCCTGGCACTCGTGCGTGCCATAAAGGACGGGAAGGCCTGCGGGAAGTCGCCCAGAGCCAGGGGGTCCGCACGAAAATCGAGGTCGAACTCCGGATCATCCAGCCCCGACACGGTTCCGTCCAGGGCCAGGTGGGAGCGCTCGGTATCAAGCCGAAGGTCCCGGATGGTCAGCAGGGTGCCGGCAAACTCGACAGTACCCTGGACGTTGTTGACGGTGAGGGGGGGCTCGAACAGGAGGCTGCGAAACCGCCTCAGGTCGACCCGGTACCCGCCAGGTCCGGCCTGAAGCCCCGCCACCAAACTCAAGTCCTCGACCCGATCGCGGAAGCCCGGCACCGCCAGGGCAAGCTTGCCGTCGGCCACTTCCGCGTGCATGACCTGGATTTCCCACCCGGGGCCTCGGGTCCACCGCTCAAGTCCTACTGCCACGGTCACCGAATCCCCGTGGGGCCGGTCGCCCGGAGGATGAATCCACGCCTGGAGCCCGTGCACCCTGAAGGTGTCCACCACGACTCGGCCCTTCAGAAGCGGAAGCAGCCGATGCCGGATTACGAGCGAGTCGAGCGCCACGTAGGGACGCTCCACGTCGCCGACCTGAACCCGTCCCAGCCGGATTCCACTCAGCGGGCTCCCCTCCAGGGGACCGACCTGCACAGGCACGCCCAGGGCCTCGGTCAGATGGCTCTGCGCGTAGCGGCGCAGAACGCTGTTCAGACCGCCCGTTCCCGCCACCAGGAGACCCAGAACACATAGCGCGGCCGCAACGGCCAATAGCAGCGCCACCGTTCGGAAGGCGGTCCTCAGTTTGCCCTGGTAGATCACGATCGGGATCCCCAAGTCCCAGGAGGTCCTTCAGAAGGTCGGATCATTCTGTTGTGTGAGGCGCGGACCCGAACGAGCCGTGCGCGCACACGTCCTCCACGTGGGCGCGCAGGAGTTCGCCGACGCTCCACGCCTGCGCGAATGCGCCCCTGGGCATGTGCGGCGGATCCCCGTCGAAGATCTCAGAGAGGGTACCCACCCCGCCTGTCGCCAGGTGGGTCAACATCGTATCGGCGGCCATTCTAGCTTGCTCCCGTCCCGCTTCGCCGCGAACGCGCACCAGAGCCGTCAGGTAAGGCCCAAGCAACCAGCCCCAGACGGTGCCCTGATGGTAGGAGCCGTCGCGCGACCAGGTGTCGCCACCATAGTGGCCACGATAGTCGGCGTGGTCCGGTGCGAGGCTCCGCAGTCCATAGGGGGTGTAAAGCGCCCGCTCCACGGCCGCCAGTGTTCGCCTTGCGGCATCGCCCTCCACAAGCGGGAACGGTAGGCTGATCGCAAATATCTGATTGGGCCTGAGTGCGTTATCCCGAACATCTCCATCAACGACATCCGCAAGATAACCCTCTTTCTCACACCAGAAGGTGTCGAGAAAGGACGCCTTCGTCTGCTCCGCCTGGTCCGTGATTCGGTCGCCCTCATCCGACGGACCGAACCGCCGAGAGAGGTCCGATAGAATCATCAGGGCGTTGTACCACAGGGCATTGATCTCTACCGCCTTGCCCTGGCGGGGCGTGACCACCCAGTCCCCCACCTTGGCGTCCATCCAGGTCAACTGGACCCCCGGCTCGCCCGCTGTGATGAGCCCGTCCTCGCACATCCGGATCCCGTACCGGGTGCCACGCTCGTGCCAATCGACAATCTCCCGGAGCACGGGCAGCAGCCCCTCCCGAACGAAGGCCTCGTCTCCCGTATAGGCGAGGTACTTGTGGATGGCGACGAAGAACCACAGCGTCGCGTCCACAGTGTTGTAGTCCGGTACCTCTCCCGCATCGGGGAACCGGTTGGGCAGCATGCCGTCACTCACGTTCGCCGCGAAGGCCTGCAGGATCCGCTTCGCATCTTCGAACCGCCGGGTCGCCAGGCAGATACCGGGAAGGGCGATCATCGTGTCCCGCCCCCAGTCCGTGAACCAGGGATACCCAGCGATGAGCGTGCGGAGATCCCCCCCCCTTCGCACAATGAATTGGTCGGACGCAAGGACGAGCGTGCGGGCGGTGTCGTCGTGCAGGGGAAGGGGTCCGAGAAGCCTCTCGCGCCGCGCCCTCTCACCCTGGAAGAGCTCGAACGCATCCCGCCCGCGCGGATCGGTCGTGGATACGATCACCCCGAATCGGGCCCCCGGCTGGGCCGCAGTCCTGAAAACCCCGTGCGAAAACAGGTCCTCCTGGCAGTCCAGACCCCTGTAGGCCTCAACGTCATAGGTATACTGATAGTACCAATCCGGCCGTGCGTCGAATTCGGCCCCGGGAACCGCGATGAAGAGGTCGGGCGCACCGTCATAGGCCTGCACCCGGAAGACATCATCCTCGAACTGGCCGTACCGTCGGATCGCGTCGTTGTATCCGGACAGGTGGTGGTAATCTCGAACGGCCACGAAGGGCTGTAGCTCGAACACGAACGTCGCGGGCCCTTCACCGAACTCGTAGAGGATCAGCGTCGTGTTCTCCCCGTGGAGGGCAGCCACCGTCTTGTGAAACGCCACCCCACCCCCGGCGTAGTCGAAGATGGGGAATAGATCGCGCTCGAATGTCTGGAGAAAGGTATGGCCCATCGGATGAAACACACCGTTGAAGTTGTTGCAGCCCAGCTCGATACGCCATCCTCCGAATTCGATGGCCTCGTCCATCTTGGAGAGCAGGACCATACGTCCCACCGGCGGATGTGTTGCGGCCACCAGGAGGCCGTGGTAGCGTCTCGTGTGGGCACCCACGATCGTCGACGCGGCCCACCCCCCCAGGCCGTTCGTCTCGATCCATTCGCGCTGGAGCGCCGTCTCTAGGTTCTGTGTCACACTTCGTCCCAGGGAGATTCCCATTCCGATCCAACCTCCTATTGCGTGATTCACCCAGTCCGACCGGCGCGGTCGGCGGCATCCGGCGGTTCAGAACGCCTGACCGAGGCTGAAGTAGACCCGGTAGTCTGGAGCGTAGCTGTCCTGTGATATCCTTGAGGAGAAATCGAGGCGCATCGGGCCGATCGGGCTCAGATACCGCAGGCCGGCCCCGGCCGACGTGCGCAACGCGTCCGGATCGAAGGCGTCGAAGCGGCCCAACCCCACATTTCCAGCATCAAGGAACAGGGCCATCCCGAGGAAGGGCAGCAGGCGTGTCCTGAGCTCGAGGGATCCCTCCAGCAGGCTCCTTCCTCCCACCGGAAGCCCTCGTATATCTCTGGGGCTCAATTGGTTGAGGCTCCAGCCGCGAACGCTGTTGGCGCCTCCGGCGAAGAACCGCTCGAAATTGGGCAGTGCCTCCACAGACCCCGGATGGAGTGCCACACCCCCGGTGGTGCGAAGGGCTACGACGTTCCGCGGGCTGACCCTGCGGTACCAGCGGCCCTCTCCGGTCAGCTTCAGCAAATCGGGGAATGCCGATGCCTCCACGGACAAGTAGGCCAGCATCCCTCTCTGAGGGTCGAAGTAGTCGTCTCGAGTGTCTCGCTGGTATTCGACGGTAAGGGTAGTGCGAGCACTATCCGATTTGAAATCAATCAGTTCTGTCCTCACTTGCAGAACCAGCCTGCCAGAGGCTCGGAACGTCCGCTCCAGCGATGCGCTGCCGCCCGCACGCTTGACCCTGACCTCCACGGGCCGCTCGTGCTCCACG
>JASLMQ010000734.1 GCA_030746455.1 Candidatus Latescibacterota bacterium | reverse complement strand
CACCTAAGCACCCTCCAATCGGGATTGTGGGAATCCTCTCATCGACGGCTATTCATAGGCCAGGGTCTCTCGACTGTCAAGGCCTTTCCCGCGCGATTGATTGGCAGAGGACCGTGAAAGGGCAAACGGCAAAGGGCAAAGGTGAAGGCCGGTGCTTTTCCACGCGAATGGTGGACCCTCACCGGCCTACCCTTGCCCTTTATCCTTGGATGCCCGTCGAAACCCGTGCTTGGTTGAGATCAGTCAGACGTCAGACGTGAGACGTCAGACGCAAATGCAGAACTGCCTTTCCCTGGCTCCTGAATCCCGGATCCTGTTTCCTGGTTCCTATCCGCTATGCACCGTCGTGTTCTGCCAGAAGGTCGCCCACGCAAACCAGAACGCGTTGTGGGACGGGAACTGCCTCAACTTGTGACCCGAGAGCTCGCCCTCCGTCGCCTCGCCCATGAGATTCCATACAGAGCGTGTCTGACGGTCCACCATCGCGAAGGGGAACACCGAGTCCCCGGAGGCCGCCCAATCGAACGTCAACGTGATCGAGTTCCCATCGTGGATGATTCTCCTGTGGTACGGAATTGCCATCTGAGTGTCCCTGTGGAACACGACCACGATCTCGTCGATCCCAAGGCGATCGTTGATCACTGCCTCCTTGTCCATTTCCTCAAAGGGATACGCCTTGACCGCGTCGCTGGAACGCAAGCCCATCGTCAGCTCCTTATGATTGTAGAGACGCGCCAAAGGATTGACGTCCAATCCAGGACTGATCGGGAACATCGGCTCGGAATTGGGCTCTCGATAGCGATTGTAGGGGTAGCCGGAGTAGGAAGCGATGGGGTAGAAATGCCCCTGGCCGGAGACCACAGCCGTGTTGGGATGGAGCCGCTTCCAGAATCCCCACGTGGTCTCGACCACAGGCAACAGGTCCAGGTCCTCACCTTTCCCAGGGCCGAAGACCGCCCGATGGGTTATCTGGGGAAACAGCGTCTCGTCGTCCCGTCGATCGTACATGATAAGGTTGTTGTTGAACAGCCAACCCGACACGCCCATGGTGATCCTACGCTCTCCATCGACGCCATCGAACACCATCCCGGTCCCCGTCAGCGGACAAAGACTTACCACGACGGGATGCCCCCCCACCACGTCGTTCACGATCTCGTGCCACCAGCCGATGTTGTGCGGGTAGGCCTTTGCCTCGCCACCGATGACCAGGCCCATCACGGGATCAGAATCGGCAATGTAGCCGGCATCGGCGGACGTCGTCGACACGAACACGGGATCGGTAAGTGCCGGAATCCCATCTTTGCCCACCCCCCCACTCACAATCAGGTCCAGGGGGAAGGCCTCCACGTTCAGGAAGTTCCCTCCTGAACCGGCCGCCTGTACGGGATCGGATCCTCCCTGGTCACTGTTCTGAGTGCCGGACTGAGCCGACGTGCCCCCTGTCGTGCCACTACCCAGGACCTTCTTCGGCCGACGACGGCTCGTTGCCGCCGGAGCAGCTCAGGATGCCCGTGAGAAGTGTGGCGCCTATGAGATACATAGCGGTTCTAGTCATCATCTATCCCTCCGGGCATCACCGAATGCGCAGGCTTCCTCAGATCAGGACTCGACTACAGGATCTGGGACTCCTGCCAGAAGGTCGCCCACGCAAACCAGTAGGCACTGTGTGCAGGAACCTGGCGCAACCGCATCCCCGCGAGTCTGCCCTCGATTGCCTCGCCCATCAGGTTCCAGACCGACAGCGTCTCCCTGTCCCTGATGGTGAAGGGGAAGACGAGGTCGACTGGTACCGACCAGTCAAAGGTCAGCGTGAGGACGACTCCATCCACCTCAACCCGTCTGTCGTACGGGATGGCCAGCCGTTCCTTCTTGTGGTGGACCACAACGACGTCCAGGTTTCCAATCCGATCGTTGATCACCGCCTCCTCCCCCAATGTGTCGAACGGGTAGGACTTGGCGCTCTCGTTGTGGCGGACACCCAGCATCGTCTGCTTGGGCTCGAGTGCCTTGCCGATGGGGTTGACCGCCAGCTCGGGGGCTAACGGAAACAGAGGCGGGGAGCTTGGGTCTCTGTAGTCGGGGTAGGGGTATCCCCTGTAGTGTGCGAGGGCGTACCGAAGACCGCTGCCACTCACGACCCGAGTGCTCGGGTGGAGCCGCTTCCAGTACCGCCAGGTCGTTTCCAGCACAGGCATCAGAATCAGCTCCTGGCCTCTGCGCGGGCCCAGTATGGCGCGCTGGGTCATCTGGGGGTACAGCGTCTCGTCGTCCCGGCGGTCGTACAGGATCAGGTTGTTGTTGAACAACCAACCGGAAACGCCCATAGTGATCCGAGTTCCGGCGTCGGCTCCGTCGAAGACCATGCCTGTGCCGGTTAGGGGGCAGAGGCTGACCACGACCGGATGGCCTCCCACCGCGTCGTTCACGATCTCATGCCACCAGAGGATGTTGTGGGGATACGCCTTTGCCTCGCCATTGAGCACCACCCCGATCACAAGGTCTGTGTCAGCGAGGTAGCTGGCGCCCACAGATCCGGCAGGCACGAATACGGGGTCGGTGACGGCCTCAATCCCGTCTCTGCCAACCCCGCCGTCCACGACGAGACCCAGAGGAAAGGTCTCCACGTTCAGGAAATTGGTCCCCGTGCTTCCCAGACCTGCGGGCAGGACGGGATCCGTTCCGCCCCTGTCGGGATCCAGGGGACTCGTCGGACGGGAAGTACCCTGGGATTGGCTGCCACCCAGGATCTCCTCCGCAGGGGATCCCTCTCTCTCGTTCTTGCATCCGAGACTGCCAGTGACCAGGGCAGCTGCAAGCGCGATGGCAACCAGCAGAGCCGCCTGCGGCCCGTTGGAGGCCCCGATCCCTACCAAAGAAAAGGCCCTGGAACGGTAGCTCTTCGCGCAGTTGCGCTGCAATTGGGCGCGCACGCTTATTGGATCTCCGAATCCTGCCAGAAGGTCGCCCACGCGAACCAGTAGGCGTTGTGCGCAGGCAGCTGTCGAAGCCTTGCCCCTCTCAACTCACCTTCCACGGCCCAACCCTTCAGGTTCCAGCGTGATCCCGTTTCCCTGTCGCGAAGCAGGAACGGATAGACGGGATCATCGGAGGGAGTGCGGTCGAACGTGAGCGTGTGGGACCCAGTGTCCACCAGGACGGTTCGGTCGTATGCGATTGCCAGATGGGCCTTCGCATAGCAGACCACGAGAACCTGATTTCCGGCCACCTGGTCGTTGATCACGGCCTCTGGAGACATGGCGGAGAGCGGATAGGCCTTGGTCCGATCTCCAAAGCGAAGTCCAAGGGTCACGGCTTTGATATCGTGAACCCGGCCGATCGGGTTGGCGTCCAGGGGGGGAGCCAGATGGTAGAAGGGCAAGGTGCCGGGTAGACGGTACATGCCGTACGGGTAATTCTTATAGGTGAGGGCAGAATAGACGCCGGTCTCGTCGCTCAGAACGGTAGTCCCGGGATAGAGCTTCCTCCAGTAGCCCCAGGTCGTTTCCAAAGACGGAAGCAGTCGGAGCGAGTCTCCGGTCCTGGGTCCTGTGATGGCCGCGCGGGTCATCTGGGGGTAAAGCGACTGAGGGTCTTCTTCGTCCCTCCTGTCGTACATGACGAGGTTGTTGTTGAACAGAAGACCGGACACCCCCATCTCCACCCGCTCGGCCCATCTCCCCTCCCGCTGAAGACCATACCCGTCCCCGTCAGCGGACAGAGCGAAGCGATGACCGGGTAGGAGCTGATCCGGTCATTTATGATCTCGTGCCACCAGAGGATATTGTGGGGATAGGCGCGGGCTTCACCGTGTACGACCACGCCGAGAACCAGATCGCTGTCTCGAAGGTAGGCGACATCCGTGGAGAACCGCGTGATCCAGGTTGGGTCCGTGAGAGCGGGTATGCCATCCTTCCCGACCCCGGGATCGATGATCTGGTCGAACGGGAAGAGATCGACGCTGAGGAAGTTCTTCGGAAACGAGGTCCAGGAACGGGTGACTGTGGAGTCGGCGCTCGGACTTGTGATGGGTTGCGACCCTACCTCCTCGGGACCGGGTCCGGCATCGCCGCCGCAGCCGAGAAACGCGAAGGAAGATGAGACGAACGAGCCTGCCAGCAAGACCCTTCTCGGCACGATCACGTATGTGGACCCTCAAGTGAACTCGCGACGGGTCTGACGCGCGGTTGCTCACGCGTAATGGCCTGTATAGGGCGCTCGTGTGTAACCGCGCCGCCCTGGTGGTCCCCTGGATCGGGAACACTTCCCGGTATGGGGAGCAACCAGCGTGCCCGGAGCAAGTGGGACCCCGTTGTTAGGAGCCGACGTCCTCGATCCACACACGTGAGGGCCCTGGACATCGGGATTCCGAGCGGAGACTCGTGACCCGAGATTCTACGCATATATTTTATTTACAACAATTTATACGTACGTTTTCGTGCCAGTAGACAGGGGAGGCATTCCTAGCAGGTGTAATCTCCACCAGGGAGTGGGGCAAATGCCGAGCAAGCGAGCGGGGAGCCAAATCCTGTCGGCAGGATGGGAGGGGTATGACGGACTCGTTGGAGGCACGCAGGAGAACGGCCGGTAGGACAACCAGGCTGCGCGGCAGGACGGTCAGTAGGCGTGTACGCCGTGCCCCTGGCCGCTGAAGTAGGTGACGTCGAAGAGGAAGGAGATCCCCACATTAAGGGCGTAGCCGATCATCAGCCCGAGGAAGAACGGGACCGAGCGGCGGTACAGGAACACGCCGCCGGCCTTCAGGATGATGGCCTTGATCGACCAGGCGATGAACACCGAGAGAACGGAATGAACGGTCATACTCGACCAGGTGATCGCAAGGCCCAGCGGATGGAGCGGCCACCACGGCAGCCGGTACCGGAGGAAGGTGAGGGCCAGCATGGCGACGGCGCCGATCCCGAAGTGGCCGAAGACCTCCGTCTTGACGGGCTCGGGATTGGTCATCATCCCCACGAACGAGTTGAACGTGGGGGCAGTGCGGCGCATCAGAGCGATGCTGCCGAAGTTGTAGGCCCCTACCGTGTAACCCCAGTAGAGCGTCAACCCCACCGAGGTCGCAACGGCGGCAACCAGCCCGAGGCCGACCGCGATACCCAGACGGCGTTGGTCCCGGCCGATGACGTCCCCGATTTTGGCCACGTGCGCCAGGGCGGGCATGAAGAGGCCGCGACCGTCGTTGCGCAGGGCGTAGGAAAAGGCCAGGGCCGTCATGCTGGACTCGGGGATCGCCGCCGGTCCAATGCCGCCCAGAATGGCGGCCTGCGGGAACACCGGGTTGCTCACGTAGAGCAGCCCCGATTGCGCGACGACCCGGGCCACGCCCAGGTAGGCGATGAAGGAGAGAGCCACAAGCGTCACGGACAGAGGCCAGTCCATGCCCGATGCCCGGAACCACGCCACGATGAAGGCGACGCACAGGACCGTCCCCAGCGTCGCCGTCCGATACGAAAGCATCTCGTCATCGTCGCTGCCAGAGGGCCGCAAGGCGCCCCGGACGACCGCCTTCAGGTGCCTGCGCGCCGTCCACGTCCCCCACCCCACCAGCGTGCACATGGCGCCGAAGCTCTGCCAGCTTACGGCCGCGGGACCGGAGATGCGGCCTATCCCCAGCCGATCGAACGCGAAGACCTGCCACATCGCCAGGAAGTGGAAAAACCAGATGCTGAACAGGACGTCGAGGTTGGCCAGATACGCGAACCCGATGGTGTAGAAGTTGATTGTCGTGTGGAGTTTGGGGAAGCCGCGGATGAAGAGCGTCCACCGGGACGGGATCCCCATCGGGATCTCGGGGAACCCCGGGTAGAAATGCTCCATCATGTTCCACGTCATAATCAGCGTGGCCAGGCCGAATCCCAGCTTGAACGCCCAGGTGCGCGTGAAGGCCGGAAGCGGGCCGCCACCGGGAGGGACCTCTGTCAGGTCCGCGGCCACCTGTGCGAGCGGATAGACCAGCCGCTCATGTTCGGTCCACTGCCGTCTCAGTATTACGGAGATGCACAGCGAGGCAAGGGCGAACGCCCCCACCAGCGCGGTCCACCAGGTCAGGGAGATCGACCACGCGCCCCACGGGATGGGCGAGGACTCGGTGGGCAGGCCCTCGAACAGCATCCGCATGGCCCCCGTGTCGTCCCCCGGAGCGATCCAGTCGGGCATGTGGATGTGGAAGAAGGTGCTCCACTGGTTCTCCGGCGTGGCCAGGTAGTAGGGGATGGAGATCGTACCCAGCAGCGTGGTCATCAGGCTGAACCCGGGGACCACCGATCCGCTCAACCCCATCGCGGCCACCACGAGGAGCTCCGGCCGGGAGAAGGCGACGTCCCTCCGCACGACCCGGAGAAGGGGATTGATGAAGAGGAACAGGAGGATGAGCGGTACGAAAAGTCCCATCGGAAAGTGGGTCACCTGGAGCCATGAGGAGCGGATCAGGTAGAGCGAGTACAGGATCCAGAAGTTCACGAAGGCCACGACCAGCAGGCCCAACCCGACCGACCTTGCCGTTACGCCCTCTCTGGACCCCGCGGAGGAGGCAGCGGAGCCGCGCTCCCCCACCCGGCCGCTGTATCGGTGTGCATCCCCGTTCATCGGTGTTTCCTGCTCCCTCTCACGTCCTCAGTCGCCTACGTCGGCGTCACCCACACCGAACTCCCGCTGGCCAGGTAGATCCAGTCCCCCGCCCTTCCGGCCGATGCGCAGGGGCCGGGCAACCGTCCGGCCTCACCGGTCGAGCCATCGGCATCCACAACCAACAGCGCGCCCCCGGCCGTGCACACGAGTGCTCTGTCGTGGCCGGCGAACACGTGGTCGACACCCTCGTCCAGCAGCCTGTGCCAAACCCGGTCGCCGGCTAGTTCGTAGCACAGCAGGAAGCCCTTGCTCGTCCCGGCCAGGAGGCGTCCGGAAGCAGGAAGAATGCCGATGCCGTTCACGGAGCCGCCCAGTCGCGCCATCCAGGCCCGGTCCCAGGCCGGCGGATCCTGGCTCTGCCCCTCGCCCCCATCCGACGCGAACAGATGCAGGTTCTTTCCCCGGTTGGCGCCGCAGGCGATGTAGTGCCTTCCGCCGCAGCCTGCGGTCTCCAGCGCCGTCAGAATACTGGTCCATCCCTCCACCGAGAGATGGGCCATGATCTGACCTCCCGTATCCAGGATACGACACGTCGACGTGTCACTCAGGATCTCACCGCCAGCAAGGATCCTTGGTGATCCCGATCCATCGACCATCTCGACCCGAACCCGCCCCGGGACCCCTTCATTGTACCGCTGCCGCCATCGCTCCTTGCCTCGAGCGTCGAAACACCGGACCTGGATGTCGCCACACCCCACGGCGAAGAAGGCCTCGCCCTGGTCGACACCTCCCACAACCTGTACAGCTGCAGGTGTGGGGAGCTCCCACCATGGCCAGGGGCACGGGTCTCGATCGATCTCGACCGACCACGCCTCGTTTCCATCCATGTCGAACGCCGTCAGACCTGTCTCTCCGTGTCCGACAGCGATCAGGGGCGCCCCTACCCCCGCGGCGCCTATGTCGCGCACTGGTCCCTCTAATTGTCGTCGCCAGATCAGATTCCTATCCTCACCCCAGAGCACCACCTGCCCCTCAACCGTCCCCGCGACCAGGGACCCGTCGTCGATCGGACAGAGGGCTCGGATGTGGCCCTCTGCATCCGCGAAGCGGGTGGGACCGCCCGCCTCCCTGGAACCGTTTCCACTTTCCTGCGGCGCTTTGGCTTGGGCGGGGATCGGCACCGTCTCGAGCTCCGTCACGGCCTCCCCGTCGATCAGGCAGATCCCGCTTCCTGACTCCTCTACCGCGATGGGCGATTCACTGGCTCGCATGGCCTGAGCGAGGTGCACGAGCCGAACGCCCTGGCCCGCCTCCAGGTGCGCGGCCTCCCGAGCGACCAGTGTCGACAGCACCACGTCGTCCGTCTGGTACCGCGCCTTCCACAGGTTCTGATTCGTCTCATCCTGGTAACGGAGATGGACCGGATCCTCCGACACCGAGAGGCACGTGGGCTCACAGAGGCTCTCGATCCGAAACACCACCTCACCCGCAACCGGGCTCTGCCTGATCGATCTGGCCACGGTGCCATCGAGCTCGAACCGTGCCGGAGTCCGGAGCCGCGCCTCCACGGCGTAGTCCCCCGCCTGGGTCGCGGTCACCGTATCGGCAAGAACGACGCACCGGCCCGGAACCAGGAAAACCTCACGAATCCAGTCGGCGCCCGCATAGTCCCTCAGACGAACGCGCAGGTATACGGTCCCGTCCTCCCTTGCCTCCTCCGCCTCCAGAGACGCGAACCCGGGGATCACGCCCGCCTCACCGTCGCGCACGACCGTCACGGCCGAGTGGTGTTCCGGCGCGGAATGGACGAAGCTGTCCTCCTGCACGATCAGAGAGAGTCCGAAACGCGCGTATTCGAGAATTGCCCCCGCATCGTCGTAGGAGTGGCTGCCGCCGCCCAGGCCGTCGATCAGTAGATAGTCGTCCTCGGCGGTCCACCCCGTGCGCACCGCGATCTTGTCGAAGCAGCTATCGATCGGCGTGTCCGGAGGAGACGTCACCACACCAGCGGCGTGATCGGGATCTCGATCCCAGGCGTGGTAGACGACCGGGTCGACCGGAACGACTGTGACGCCCACCGCATCTCCGGGCACCACCCCCTCGATCCCGCTGTCGAACGCACGGGGCGGCGCGGTCAGCCATGCCAGTCGGCGATCGGGAGTCGCGAGGTCGTGCACGAATCGGTACCGCCCGTCGCCGTAGTAGGCCGCCGCTGCCCGAAGGCTGGGCCCGGGGAACTGGCGCCTGAGGTCTCCGTCGCCGGCGGAGGGCAGCCATCCCTCGTTGTTCACCACGGCCATCGCGGCTTCGGCGGCCTGCCTTGCCCCGCCCTGTTCGAAGAAACCGTGATCGGGATCGAACAGCCCCTGCTCGACCATCACCGGCTGGGACATCCACCACCCGTGGCACAGCCCGTCGCACAGCGG
>JASLMQ010000733.1 GCA_030746455.1 Candidatus Latescibacterota bacterium | reverse complement strand
CTATGTTTGGACAAGGGAATTCCTTTCACGTGATGGGTGAAAATCTCTTTCATCTCTCAGGCTTATGATAAGCCTTTATCCATCACGCGTACAGAGGAATTCCCTTCTTTTCTGCCCCTAGGAATCGCTCAACTTAGGTCCCAATGCCTCTCTGCTTCCTCTCTGCCACCTGCCCCCGGTCTCCAGTGCTTCTCCTTCCCGGCACATCTCCCTTGCCCTCTGCAGTGGAGTGTGTATCATGGATCGTCTCCATGGGGGTCGTCTTCTCCAGCCGCACGTCACCGGGCTCTGGCCCTATAGATGAGAGGTATCCCAATATCTGACATCCGAAGGATCCAACAGGTCTTGACGAGCAAACCGACAGTTGAGGGCGCCGGGGTGCAGAGGAGCTAGACGTCGCGTTCGACGATTGCAAGCAAGGGACCTTCATCAAGCGCAGAGGATGACGCAAACCGAGGAGTCACCACCATGAAACGCCGCCTGATGCCGCTCGCCGTGTCCATGCTCGCGGGACCGGCTCTCGGAGCCGACACACCCCGCATATCTTCCGCACTCACACAGAGCTATGCGGTTCCGACCCACATCGACCTGATCGCCGATGGGCGTCCCGACGCCCTGATCGCCCGGCCCGAACAGGACGAGTTCGCACCTCTGGCAGACGAATTCGCCGATCGCTTCGTAGCGTCCACGGGCGTGCGCCTCCCCATCGTGCCGGAGGGCGAGGCGTCCAGCGCCATCGACGGGCGAAGCCCGCTGATCGTGCTCGGCAACTCGGCCAGCGGTCCTCTGGCCCTGCGTCTCTACGCCAACAAGCTCATCGGCGCAGATGTCCGCTACCCCGGCGAAGGCGGCTACGAACTCCGTGCGTTTCCCAACGCCATGGACCTGCGCACGAGCGTAGTCTTCCTCGGAGGCAGCTCCCCCCAGGGGGCCAGAGCGGCCATGGATGACTTCTTTGCCCTGCTCGGAAGTGGCAGTGGCACGTCGATCCCCTTCACGCTTAGATGGTCTTGCCCAGAGAGGCGCGCTCCATCCCCCTTGTCCGAGGCGGACATCGAGCGCGAGGTCCAGCGTGCCTGGGAGACTCTTGGCGCCTTCCAATGGCAGCGATACAGATCGGCCTGCGGGCAGTTCTGCAGGTCAGCGGAACACTACTACCTCTCGGGCGACGACTCATACGGACGGCTCTGCGCCAGGCTGCTCGAGGTCCTGTCAGCCAACTGGGAAGAGGAGGATCCCGAGCCACCCACGTTCGTCATGGATCAAGTGGTGATGGCCCTGGACCAGGTGGAAGAGAGTGCCGGAATGTCGGACGAAGACCGGCTACGCGGCGCGGAGCTGGTCCGCAAAATTGCGGAGACTACGATGGAGTTCTGGGAGATGCGCGAGCCCAAACAGCGCTACGATGAGGGCAAACTGGGCCCCATCTGGAATCACCAGACCTATCCGGCACGGAGCATTGCGCACGCCGCTCAGTACCTGAAAGCCCGCTTCGACATCCCGGCCGCAGACTACTGGGAGGCCGTGGTGGACCACCTCTTCCGCGGTCAGATCACGTGCGACCAGCCGCTCGAGGACTCGGCCAACTACCAGTGGTCCGTCGCCAAGCACACGATTGCCTACGTCCTGGCCACGGGGCGACTCACCGAGTATTTCACAAACGGATCGCTCCAGTCCGCGCTCGAATACGCGATTGCCTCCCACGGTCCCGCGGGAAATGAGGCCACCCACGGCGACGCGTGGCAGCCCTTCGGCAGCATTGCCGGCGCTCTCTTCCAACAGGCAGTCACGCGCTACCGGGATCCCCGCTACGCGTACCTGCTCTCCCTGGTAGGTGGCAAGGCACGTGGTATGTGGCAGTACCCCACCGACATCGAGCCCAGAGAGCCAGAAGATCACATCGGGCTTCGGACGTTCGTGGTAGATCCGGCCCGTTCCGCGGCCTACGGCATCGAAGGTATCCCCTCCGACCGGGTGCTGGACAAGGTCGTATTCCGAAGCGGATGGGACCCAGAAGCGGACTATATGATGTTGGACGGGCTCAATGTCGGCAACCACAAGCACATAGACGCAAACGCCATCATCCGGTACTCCACCCAGGGGCGCTACTGGCTCGTGGACATGGACTACATCCGTGCGGTACCGAAGCACCACAACAGCATCGTGGTCGTGCGTGACGGCGAGGGCCCGGACATCTCACCCACCAGTCGGCGGGATGCTCAGGTGATCTCCGAGCCCCCGCTGGCCGCGGAGCTGATCTGTTCGTCGGGCACAGAATGCTCCGGGCTCAGCCAATCCCGACTTTACGACTACGGAGGGCTGGACTGGGATCGGCACATCTTCTGGAAGGCGAAGGACTTCACCGTGGTGATCGACCGGCTGCGGGCGGTCGAACCCGGGCACTACATCACTCAGGCGTTCTGGCGCTCGCTCGGGGAGACCTCGCTCGAAGGGAGCGTCCTGCGCGTGTGCCAGAACGGCGAGCCCCAGCAGCACTTCTGCATCGTCAACGGAGATGGTGCGC
>JASLMQ010000732.1 GCA_030746455.1 Candidatus Latescibacterota bacterium | reverse complement strand
GACAGTGATTTGCTTAGGGCAACCTGTGGGCCGCCGTCACCGGTAAGATAATTCCCTGCACCCGGCACCATCAAGCCATATGTGTACTGCCACCCGAGCCGAAGAGGATCGTTGACAACGGGACGTTCATATGCCTATTCTTGATGGGTGTCGCAGCATTCGGCATCCGTCCTTCGTCGACCGGGCACGCCCCCGAAAGGACACGCATGGCCTCGCAGCGCGTCATCGCCGATCGCTACCAGATCCTGGACCTGATCGGTCAGGGAGGGTCGGGCACGGTCCACTCGGCCACAGATCGACATACCGACGAGGTCGTCGCGCTCAAGCTTCTTGACCGGATACAGACCTCCAAGCCGGACATCCGCCGCTTCCGCCGCGAATTCCGATTGCTCTCCAACCTGGAGCACCCCCACATCATATCGGTGAAGGATGCGGGCACCGACGGTGAAGTTATGTACTTCACTATGGAGCACGTTCAGGGTCCATCCCTCGCCGAAGTCCTCAGCGATCCTGATGGCGCCCTAGCTACGAGCCTGTGCGACGACCCTGACCTTGTACGCCTCCTGATCTGCCAACTGAGCAGCGGGCTTGCCCATATCCACGAACAGGGAATGGTGCATCGCGATCTCAAGCCGGAAAACATCCTCCTGGACCTGGATGGTCCGCGAGGCGAAGAGGCTCCCTTCCACGCCGTAATCCTGGACCTGGGCCTGGCCCGATTCAAGGACAACGTGGGCGAGTCCGTCACTCGCTCGGGCGACATCGTCGGTACGGTGCACTACATGTCTCCTGAACAGGTCAGGAGCATCCACGTTGACGGACGCTCCGACCTCTATTCCCTGGGCGCCATTCTGTACGAAATCCTGACAGGCAACAAGCCGTTCACAGGGGATAGCGCTCTCTCAGTCGCTCACAAGCACATCAACGAGCTCCCAATCCCCACCCGCGTCTACAGCCTGGAAGTCCCTCACGATCTCCAACTCGTCGCCATGCGTCTCCTCGAGAAGGAGCCCGCCCGACGGTACCGCTCTGCCGCGGACCTCCTGGCAGATCTCTAGAACCCGAGACATCCGCTCGTACCCGAAGACACCGGCATCAGGCCATCCGCAAATCTCCTGCACCCCAGGTTCTTGGGTCGACGGAACGAAGTCGCGGATATGCGCACGATCCTAGCGGAGGTCCAGCACGGGAAGGGACGAAGCGTGGCGATCTGCGGCGAACCTGGGATCGGCAAGACCCGGCTACTCAGAGAAATTTCTGGAGACGCCAGACTTCAGGGATATCTGATCGCCGAGGCCTCGTGCCCCAAGGGCGCCACTCCCCCGCTCGGGCCCGTGGCGGAGGCGATCCGCGCGGCCACGTCGGAGCTGGGTGGACTGTGGTCTTGCGTGCCCGAGCAGAACCGTTCCGTGCTCTCCCGAGTCTTCGGCGAGCTGGCCAGTACTGACGATGGAATGGAGGAATCCGGCAACAGGTTGGCACGCGAAGACCAGCCGATCCTATTCGAAGCCCTGCTCAGCCTGCTGGAGATTTTGGCCCGTAGATCACCCGTGACGCTTTGCGTTGATGATCTACAGTGGTCTGACCGAGCAACCGACGCGTTCCTCGCCTACCTCTCTGATCGTATCGCTGAGTTGCCCATACTCCTGTGCGTTGCACACCGACCGTTCGAGTCCAATGCGGAACCCAAAGTCTGTGCCGAGAATCTGCCCTCCGTCGAACTCGGCCCGTTGGACGCATCAGGTACCGAGGACCTTGTTGCTTCGTTGTTCGGCATGATCGAGGCTCCCCAGGGGCTCTCGGAGGCGGTGTACAGGGTTTCGGGCGGCAATCCGTTCTTTGTGATCGAGTCGGTCAAGGCGCTTGTGGAGAGCACCGCGGTCACCTGGACCGAAGACGTATGGGAGTGCAGCATTCCAGCCGGATCGGTACCCGAGCAAATCGACGAAATCGTAGCAGATCGGGCACGTCGATGTGGTGATCCCGAAAGGGAGATCCTGCAGTATGCCGCGCTGATCAACCGGCCCTTTGCCTTTGAGCTGCTCTCCTTGGTCGTCGGTGGGGACGAAGCCGTCCTGTACGAGCGCGTGGAGCAGCTCGTCCATCGGAATTTCCTGTCACGCGGCGATCGGGGCCACTACTCCCTCTTCCACGCGCTGATGGCAAGACCCCTGGAGGCGCTGGTACCGGCCGATCGACGGGGGGCACATCACCTTGCGGTTGCCCGTGCTCTGGAGACGCTTGATCAGGACCTAAGTTGAGCGATTCCTAGGGGCAGAAAAGAAGGGAATTCCTCTGTACGCGTGATGGATAAAGGCTTATCATAAGCCTGAGAGATGAAAGAGATTTTCACCCATCACGTGAAAGGAATTCCCTTGTCCAAACATAG
>JASLMQ010000731.1 GCA_030746455.1 Candidatus Latescibacterota bacterium | reverse complement strand
GTCTGAGTCACCGACAGGTACCAGGAAAAGCGTCCGGTCGTAAGTATGGCACTGGGTGTAGACATCCGGCGCCGAGGCCTCGACGACCTGCACCCCGTCCTGGCAGGGATGCCACCCGACCAATTCGCCAGGCCTGGAGATCCTGCCCTGGGTGCTTCTGTCGACCACAACCAGGTTGTGTCCGGAGGCCGCCTTGCTGAACCCGTTGTAGGTCAGCTGGTAGCCGACATCGGAGACAAGCTCCTCACCGTAGGCCCACAGGATGAAATTCAGCATGTCGTCGTGGTCGTGCCCCCAGTTCCCGGAGAAGTGCATGTGGGCCTGGATCTGGTTGCCGCTGGCACGATCCCCACGGGCCAGGGCCGCGTGGCCGAAGGCCGGATAGAGCACCGGGGCCAGCGGCTGATCGGGCGTCCCCGCCGGTCGAGTTTCCTCGACCGCGCTGCCTCTACGCTGGCGCATGGAGTGGTGCGTGTCGTGCGCCTGGATGTAGTTCCCGTCCGGATAGACCATGCTCGCGAGTGTCTCGACCGCTCGCTTGAGCTGCGGCAGCTCCTGTTCGTTGTCAAGGGAGTCGAACCGTCGGCCGTCGATGCTTGAAACGAACCCGGGCGGGTCGGAGTAGCCTCTTCCCCGCTCGGCCGCCCGGGCGATGCCGTGGATGTGCATGGCGCCGTAGGACATGCTCTCGGGGAACACCGAATCGGACATCAGCGTCTTCTCGGCCAGCTGCCGGAGCTTCCAGTACGCATAGTGGACTAGCTCGGGCATCCCCGCTCCCCTGCCGAACAGGATCAGACCCGTGGCCTGGTAGGGGATGTAGTTGCTCAGAGCCGAGTCGGGATGCGGATAGGCGATGTCGTACCGGATCGCATCCCTGATGGTGTAGAGGAAGAGATCGCTCTCGATCAGCTCCCTCGAGCCTCCGCCGTCCGCCCGCGCGTCCAGCGCCTCCCAGACCGGGGCGTTCACCACCAGGTCATAGGCTTCCGCCAGACCACAGGCGTGGCGGAGGCCCGTGTGGTACTTGTCGTACCAGATGCCCGCGTATACCGGAAACTCCCCTACGGGTCTCAGGCGATCTTCCTCGGCGATCCCAGGCCGGCCCCGATGGGTCTTGGGCCAGTACGGAACGGCGATTGCGAAATCGAACAGGATCGATGCAGCCCGCCTCGCGTAGTCCGCATCCCCTGTCAGCTGGTAGAGCAGTCCCAGTGCCCGGGTCGCCTCCATCAGGTAGTAGACCCTGAGCGAGTCCATAAACTCGCCGTTCAGGTAGATTCGCTTGCCGTCCTCCTCATCGTGGTACGGGTACGACTGCGGATCCCCCCTGGGCCCGGTGATCTCGATCGATCCCGTCTGGGGGTATAGCCCGAACGGGTCGACCGTGTGTCCCCTGGGGCACCAGATCGTGTCCGGCTCGTCGGGCCGCCAGGTAAGAGTCTCGCCGTCGCCGGCGGGACACTGCGCAATGCGCGTGCTCGGCATCACCCGCGCGTTCCCGGCGATCCGGTTTCTTAGGGGCACCATTCCGATCAGATCGTCAGGAGCCACGGCCATGTAGGGAGCTGCCTGGTCGAACAGCGCCTGTCTGTCGGCATCGGTGAGGGCGTCCACCGGCGGTATCATCTGGGGGTTCGTCCGTTCGGATCGCGAGATCGGCTCCAGGGAGTCGACCCACGACACGGTCGGGTAGAACCCTCCATAGAACTCGCAGACCGCCTCCGTGGACATCGGGACCCCGGAGAGGTGCCGAGATCCCAGTTCCGATGTGGCATCCACCGCAGAGGGCCCCAGTTCCAGAGAGGTGGAACCGCCGGTGTCTTCCTTGCGGAAGCCCTTCCAAAGGGGGCCGAATTTGGACATAGAGGTCTTTCCGGTGGGGTTTGGCGGGCTATCAGGATCAAGCGAGGTGATCTGGGTCGTCTGCAGAGCGGACGTCTATGGAAACCACAGCTGTGTGGCGGTCCCGCCAAGAATGGCCTCCTGCTCGGCGGAGCTCAACCCGAGTTCATCGGTGAAAAGCGCGAGGTGTTCGGCGTAGGTCGCTTTCTTCAGCCAGAGCTCGCACGGGAAGTCAGAGCCCCACATGCAACGATCGGGGCCAAAGCCCTGGATCAGCCGTTTCACGATGGGATGCATATCCCGGAAGGGGTAGTCCTCGTCGGATCCGGTCACGGCGAAGGTCAGCTTGACGTGGAGGTTTCGGAAGCGGGCCAACCCCAGCACCCCCTGGACCGTTTCCGAATCCACGCCTTCGGCCGCCTCTGGGTACGCTGCGTGGTCCAGCACGACCGGAACATCCGGAAATCGCGCCAGCAGATCGGATAGCTGCTGGAGAAACCGCGACCGGATGTGGACGCAGACCACCGTCCCCAGCCGCCGCACGATCTCCCATATGTGCGTGGCTCCCGGATGATAGAGCATCGGGTAGCGGGACTTCGTCGGCTCCACTCGGATCCCGCGGACGTTCGA
>JASLMQ010000730.1 GCA_030746455.1 Candidatus Latescibacterota bacterium | reverse complement strand
ACATCAGGCTCGTCCGCGTCGACGGCCCGGCTGAGGAAGCGGCCGGTCATGACCCGAGATCCTCCTCTTCGCGCAGCGCGAGCCACGACCGCTCGAGGTCGGCCACGCGCGTGAGCAGTAGATCGAAGGCCTTCCTCAGCGGGAGGTAGGCCAGCAGGGCCACCAGGGTGGTTTGGAAGGCGAGCACGAGCCCGCCGGCCATGTCCCTGAGGACCCGGAAGGTTTCCGTGGCCTCATCCAGGTGGGTGAGCTCCTGCGCCATCAACAGGATCCCGCAGACCGTGCCCAGGTAGCCGTAGAACGGCACGCGGTTCAGCGCGCGCTGGCCCATCAGGAGGCGCTCACCGAAGACAGCGACGAGGGTCTCCACGGCCTCATCGTCCCGGGCCCTGAGGTCGGCGTAGGACGGGTGGGTCCGAAGCGCCTCGTCCAGGGCGGTGCGTCGCCGAAGGGAGAGCGTGGCCTTCTGCGGCCCTCGGCCCTGGCTCTTCAGGTCGCTTTCCTCGGCGTCGAGCCGCATCCAGATGTGGATGAGGACGGCCAGGTGGCCGGCCGAGGCGGCAAGGACGAGAGCGTAAGAGGACCGGCCCACCCAGAGGATCCAACCGCCGCTGCCGGGAACCAACAGGTAGTAGTAGATGTAGACGGCGCCTATGGCCAGTCCCGCCAGGCCGCCGACCGCGGCCCCGATCAACGCGGTGTTGCCAGGGGAGAGGCCCTGGCGGCCCTCGAAAGTGCAGATAGCCGCCATCCGTTGCATCAGGATAAGCGAGCCGGACATCGCACACAGGGCCGCGAATACGACCGCCGAGAGCATTTCCAGCAAGTTCAGTTCCCCCATGGATATCTCTGTCCTCCTCCCGTCAGATCCTGCCACCGAAGAACGGTGTAGCCCAGGTAGACACCCAGGATGAGGGTTGGCAGCCAGAGCGCCAGCCTGGAACCTCGGCCACCGCTCCCCCCATCACCTGCAGCTCCAGACCCGCCGTGTGGTCCTGCGGGTGACCCGCCTGCCTTGCCCTTCTGACCCTCGAAGGCCTGCGAGGGACGCCCCTCATCGGGAGGACGGTAGGCCATCTCACGCTGGACGGCTGCCCCGGAAGCAGACCCGATTTCCTCGAGAGACGGCACGGCCGCGTCTTCACCCTTGAGCGCCCGCCGCACCGGGTAGATAAGCCGCTTCTGCTCGTCGGGGAGCTTTGTGGCCCAGGCCTTGACCTCTTCGGCCACGGTGATGGACGTGCGCTCCCTCAGAGGGCCAGCCTTTCCCAGGGTGAGGCTGAGCGACGCGTTGGCGGTTCCCTGAGCGTCCGTCCCAGCGGGCGCCGCCGTCCCATGCGAACTCAGGGCATCCCGGTATTGGTCGCGTCTTTCCTTGAGAACCGCCAACTCCCGAACGAACGCGTGGTAGTCCATCTGCTTCCTCAGGCCCTTGGGAGAGAATCCGACGGGGACCTCTATGGCTGCCTGCCGGATGGCCTCCGGCCCGAAGGTCTGTGATAGCTCGATGGTTCCGAAGACGTGTCTGCCCCAGATGACCTTCGCTCCCGGAATGTCGGGCATCGGATGGGCGTATGTGATCTCCTGGGTGCGCCCATTCTCGGTTACCCATCCGTCATCGGAGACCAGCGCGGGATGCAGGGCGCCCTCCGGTCCCCGGAGATAGAGTCCGCAGAGGAAGCCGCTTTCCACCTGGTCCGTGTCCCAGCACCGGGCCCGGATGCGGTTCTGCGCGCTCAGATACAGCGGAGGGACCGCCACCTCGATGGGCACCAGGCGCGTTTCCCCTACGAGGTAGTCGTTGATCCACACCCGGGCCTCGTCATCTGCCCAGAAGATCAGGACGAGCGACATGCCGTCGGGCACCAGGCCCGGGTCCTCGCCCTCCGGGAGGCGCTTCGCATCAAGCGCCTGCGGATCGAGGCCTTCCATCGCACGAACCAGGCTGTCGATCTGCGCGGAGACGGCGTTGTACTGCTGGCGCAGCGCGTGGGGATCCCCGGCGTCGGGTACCCGGGCTTCCACGTGGGAAACCAGGACCGAGCAGCTGAACCATACCCCAAGGGCGGCGCCGAACCGTGTCATGTGACCTGTAGCTCCGTATATCTGTCGTTCTTCCGGCTTCGAGATACTGTCAGAAAGCTATTGCCAGCGCCCAGGAATGTCAAGACGCGTGGCGGGCTCTAGAAGTCGGCGAAGGAACCGTCTTCCTCGGATCGCCACATCCCCCGGAAGCGGAAGCTCTCGTCGCGGGCGGCCTCCAGCGCTTCTTCGTCGAACTCGAACCCGAGGCCGGGGCCCGTGGGGAGATCGAAAAACCCGTTGCTGAAGGTCAGCGGCTCGACGAACAGGCCCTGACCGCGGCTGGCGCCTCCCTCGCAGATGAGGAAATTGGGAACCGTCGCCATCGCGTGGACCGAGGCGGCCACGCCCACCGGGCCGGCAGCGTTGTGCGGCGCGAGCGACAGGGCGTGGGTTTCGGCGAGGTTGGCGATCTTCTTCATCTCGAGAATGCCCCCGGCGTGCCGAATGTCGGGCTGCAGGACCGCACAGGCCTCCTTCTCCACGATATCACGGAAGCCCCACCGGGTGAGGTGACGCTCGCCCGTGGCGATCGGCGTGGTCGTGGACCTCGAGATGGTGAGGAGCGCCTCGGTGTTCTCGGGATGGCAGGGCTCCTCGGCGAAGAGCAGCCTGTAGGGCTCCATCTCCTTGATGACGATTATGGACATCGTTGGGCTGAAGCGCCGGTGGAGGTCCACGGCGATGTCCACGCCCTTGCCCACCGCCTCGCGAACCGCGGCGACCCGAGCCACCATGTTGTCCACCGCCTCGGGCGTGTCGATGTAGCGGACCGGGTCGGGGGCCACGCCCATCTTCAGTGCGGTGAAGCCCTGTCCCACCACCTTGCGAGCGTTCTCGGCGCAGGCTTCGGGCGTGTTACCCCCCGAGGCGGCGTAGACACGGACACGGTCGCGGACCGAGCCCCCCAGGAGCTTCCACACCGGCAGGTCCAGGGCCTTGCCCATGGCGTCCCACATCGCCATCTCGATTCCGCTGAGCGCACCGATGATGATAGGCATGCTTCGGGCATACGTGGACCGGTAGAAGGTCTGCCAGTGGTCCTCGATCTGGAACGGATCCTTTCCCACGAGGTACTCGGCCATGTCCTGGACGGCCTGGGCGACGATTCGCCAATGGGTGTAGTCCAGGGGCTCGCCGTAGCCCACGATGCCCTCGTCGGTCGACATCTTCAGGATGAGTGCTCGCTTGCTGATGGGGATCGTCTCGAAGCCGGTGATCTTCATTGGTCTCTCCTCACGGTAGTCCCAAGACAACAAAGCGGAACCACCGATGAACGCAGATAGACACTGATTGTTGGGTGCCCGAGCCCGGCGGTTGCTTGCTGGGACGGGCCCCGTGCATGATTGCACGGCGAGTAGCGATACAGAATGGCCACCTCACATCAGCTACGGCCTCAAAGCGGGTAAGGTTCCTATCCCTGGGTGTCAGTCGGTGCGTCTTCCCTTCTGCGCCGCGAGGAGGATCTCCGCGACGCGGTCGGCGAATGTGATGGAGCTGTCGTCCTCCGGATCGTAGCCGATGACGTCCCTCGCATTGGCGAGGCTCCAGAAGTTGTGGGTGTTGCCGCTGACTCCGTAGAAGACCTGGAACGGCACCCCGTGCTCGTCCTCGATGTCCTCGGTCTCGATGCTCTTGATCGTGAGCTGGACCTGGTCCCGCACGCTGATGTAGGCCCCCAGGGCGCGGTGCATTCGCTTCAGGTCGTCCGGGCTGCATCTCGCCATATCGGTCTCACGCGGCGCTCCGATCCGGAGATGCACGTTCTGGAGTTTCTTCCCATCGCCGATCTTGCCCGCGGCGAACGCGAATCCCAGGAGCTCGTAGGCGGACTTGGCCCAGCCGTAGAAGTTGTCCGACAGGGGGGTCATGTCCGGCGTGACCATGCCCATCTTCCCGTCCCATATCAGGCGCTCGTAGTAGTCCGCCGCGTGATTGGAGCTGATCACGACGACGCGGCGGACGTCCTCCTCGAGGCAGGTCTGGTAGACGTTGTAGGCCATGGCGACGTTGTCAAGCTCTCCCCAGAAGCGATCCTCCGGTTTGGCGGATCGCGTAAACCCGCTGTGGACGACTGCGTCGGCCCCCCTGAAGTGTTCGCGGTAGCTGTCCCGGTTGCGGTCCAGCAGATCGGCGATCACCACGCCCTCGACGTCACTTCCGTCCCGGCCGCTGGTCTTAACGTCGAGGAGCGTCAAATCGTACCGATCTCTAAGATCCGGGAGGATCCGGCCGGCGACATATCCCGCCGCGCCGGTGATGACGACGACCCTTCCCGTGAGTTCTCCGCTCAGGGGACACCCCCCTCGGCCCTCAATATGCGGGCGGTGTGCTCGCCAGCCGTTGTCGTTGCTGTCACGCATTCTCCATGGTGTTGGTGTCATGTCAACCCGATG
>JASLMQ010000729.1 GCA_030746455.1 Candidatus Latescibacterota bacterium | reverse complement strand
TCTCCCCGATCAGCTTGTCCTTCAGCTTGCGGACCAGCCCCTCGTACGAAGACTTGCGTATTTCCTTGTAGAACTGAGAACGGTTGTTCCTGGCGATGCTGAGATCATCGATGACCATGTCGTAGATCAGCCACTTGCCGTCGACGGTATGGAAACGGTAGTCGATCGTGCTCTTCTCGGTCTTGTAGTAGACCATGGTCTTGAGCACGGCCTCCGCGCCCTCGACGTCGGCACCCAGGTATTCGATCTTGTCCGACTTGGTGTACAGCTTCGGATCGGCGTAGTTCTTCTCGATCAACCGACGGTACAGCCCCACGAACTCGCCGCGCTCCGCCTCCGTGCGGTCCCTCCAGTAGCGGCCAAGGGACTTCCGACTCAGCCTCTCGAAATCGAACAGCTCGCCCACGATCGCCTTGAGCTGCTCACGCTCGGACTCGGTGCTGCCCTCCGTCTCGGAACGCACGATGTCCTGTATCGCGCGATCCCGTGCCTTCATCATTTCGATCAGCCCGGAATCCGCGTCACTTGCCGGGGTCTCAGCTGCGGCCGGCAGGCCTCCCAGGACCACGCAAACCGCAACCAGCCAACCGATGTGCCTCATCTTCATCTCTATTACCTTTCCCGGCTGCACCCTTACACGCACGGCGGCTCTACAGCACGCCCTCCTGCCTCCTTAGACTGGTGCAGGGCCGCGAAGTTCCCGACGCCACGCCCGGTTGCGGTTCTTAGTCGGCCTTACCGGATACCAGCTTCTCGGCCTCGACCTCGGCCGGGGATGCCTCGGGCCAGGCGCCGCGCATTCGCAGCATATAGCCCGCATAGGCAAACACGCCGGAGCAAAACAGGACGGAACCCACGAGGAACGTCCAGTAGATCACGTCGAGTCGACCGGCCAGCGCAACGACACAGTACACCGCCGCGAAGAAGTCGCGCCGGACCCCGAACTTGACCGAGCAGCAGAAGCGGTGGAACCAGCCCTGCCGTTCCTTCGGCACCTCCTCGGAGAACGCCATGTTGAAGCTGACGATGCTCCCGGAACCGATGTGTCTGAGGTACAGCGTGATCAGAGATATGCTCAGAACGTCCATCGCCAGGGCGGCCCATCCGATCGTGAGGAGGTGACCCTCACCCGTCAGCCGGTACATACCGTAGGTTATGCCGAAGAAATAGACGAAATACGATACGTTGTCGGCCAGCGTATCCAGCCACTCGCCGGAACGGGAACTGAGGAACTTGAGCTTGGCCACCTCGCCGTCGCAGCCGTCCAGAATGGAGGCGAACTGGAAGAGCAGGCCCCCAAGAGCCAGGCGGAAGTAATCCCCTGATGCGATGAACCAGGTAGCCACGAAGCTGAGCACCATCGTAGCGATCGAGATCTGGCTGGGCGTGATCGGCGTTCGGACGAGCAGACGGCTGATCCGTGTGGAAACCTTGCGGTTCAGGTGTCGGGCGACCAGGCCGTCGGTCGGCTTCCCAAGGTTGGCGATGAGAGACGCTTCGGCGCAACGCAGAGCCTCGGGGGTGTCGACATCCTGCCAGAACAGACCGTCGATATCAACGGCACGCATATTCCCCTCTTCAGCCAGAATCCGGACGCCGCCGGAGAGCGATTCCTCGCCCGCCTTGACGGACTGGTCCAGGGCCCTGAAGAGGGAGCCGTTGCACAGGAACAGGCCCGTGTCCACGGCGTTGTAGGACCCGATCTCCTTCCCGATCTCCGCGATGTGTTCCCCATCCAGCCAGACCTTCGTGGCGTCGTCCATATCGGGAATGGCATCGAGGTCCCGGTCCACACAGAGCGCGGCCTCTTCCGCGCCCAACGAGAAATGGCGTAGCTTCGTGAGTGCCTGTGGATCGAACAGATGGTCGGCCATCATCAACACGAAGGGTCCGTCCACGTGGTCGCGTGCCCGGAGGACGGAAAGGCCATTCCCCCGTTCCCAGTTGGGATTCTCGACCCACTCGATCTCGACACCGATCTGTGGATCAGACGCGATGGCCTCCCGGATCTCATCGCCACGGTAGCCGATGACCACCACGAATCGGTCGATCCCGGCGCGTTCGGCCGAGAGCAGGGTCCTCTTGAGAAGCTCGACCCCGGCGACCTTCACAAGCGGCTTGGGCCGTCCTCCTCCACTTCCGTTGAGGCGACTCCCTTTTCCAGCGGCTATTATGACAGCCTGATCTACCATAGTCTCCCCCAGTGTATCAATCCACCAGCGACTTCCCTGTAGCCCTTTGCAGACTTACCCAGGCGCGGTTGTAGGCGAAAACCGCACCGTGATACTTGGCGCGGATAATGCTGTACTCCTTTACGGCGTCGAGCAACTCTCCGGACTCTTCCAGCCCGGCGTTGAACCCGTCTCTTGCGGAGACGAACCAGCGACGCGTGGCCTTTACGGCCTTCTCCGCTGCCAGCATATTCGACTGCGCCTCGCGCAGCGTTCGGTAGGCCTTCTCGATCTCCAGCTCTGCCCCCTTGCGGGCCAGCCGACCCAGGTGCAGGAGCTTCTGATGCTCCAGCCTCGCCTTCCGTACCTTCGCGGCGGTGCCTCCGAAGGAGAGGTTCTGGCGGAATCCGACGACGGCGCCTCCGTGCAGGAAGTTGAAGTCGTCCCGCGCGAAAGGGCTCTCTTGATCATCCCGGTTGGGAGCGTAGCTGTACTTGAGCTGTCCTCCCAGGAAGATCTGGGGGTAGAGATCGCTTCGGTGCGCCCGGACCTGCGCGGCCCGAACCCCGATACCGGCCTGGAGCTGCCTCAGGTCCGGCCGGGTCGAGGCGCGTTCCAGATAGGTATCGATCGGCAGAATCTCGATCTCGACCGGCTTCAGAGGACCGGGCGCCAACTCGCCGGTGTCCGATTCCATCTGTCCGGTCAGCATTCTCAACGCGGAGACCGATAGGCTCCGGCCCTTCTGGACCTTGTTGGCGTTCTCCACCACGTCGTAGACGAACCGGTCGATCTTGGCCAGATCCGTGAATGTATAGTCCCCGGTGTCTTCCTCCAGGGCGTCGTCGACCGTCTTCCTCGCCTTCGAGATCTCGTTCCGCGCTTCCTCCGCCAGAGACCAGAGCGCATCCATCAGCTGAAGCCCGTAGTAGGCCTCCGCGACCTTGAGCTCCAGATCGTGTCTGGCTCGGGTCAGCCCCGCGTCGCGAGCTTCGATGCCCCCCGAGGCGGCATCCTCCGCGGCCTTCAGCTTGCCAAAGGTAAACAGAGGCTGGATCAGCGTGGCCTCCGCCCGGGTGAAGGCACTCAGGCTGCCCAGATCCGTTTCTCCCAGGAGGGCGTTCCCCCGGGCCTCGGGGGACGGGCCGACGATCCAGGTCAGCTCGAACCTGGGCAGAAAACGAGCCGCCCTGGCGCGTGCCAGGTCGGCCTCGGCGATCTTCAGATCGACCTCGGCCGCCCGAATGGCCGGACTCGCGTTCAGGGCGCGAGCCACAACCGTCCTCAGGTCTTGGCCGGCTACCTGCTCGGCAGCGTGGGATCCACTGAAGGGATTTGCCACCGCCAGAGCCAGGATCACCACCCAGATGGCACACCAACGAGGCCGATGTTGTGAATTTCTGATACACATGTGGTGAATCTGCAACGTACAGGTCTCCCTCACAACGTCCCCGGCCCCCTCACAGACAGCACGTCGCACCGCATAAACACTATTAAAATCATTAAGATATCCTGGACACGGCCCCGACATGTGCCGTGGCTACACAGAGAATTGCGAATTGTGTGCCAGCCACATCGGCTCGCGGTCGACGGCGGCACCCCCCATCTCCATCGACGCCTCGGTGGGGCACAAAGAGAGGGCGACAGCCAGACTCGCTGTTGCCCTCTCGGTCTGTTGATCCCTCGCCGGTGGACAGCTAGTTGATGCGCAGGATGATGTGATAGCCCAGGGGCGTCTTGACCACGCCGCTGAGCTGGCCGACCTCCAGCGGGGTGACCGCCTCCTCGAAGGCGGGGTGCATGTCACCCGGGGAGAAGAAGCCGAGATTGCCTCCGTCCTCTGCCGAGGGATCCGTCGAGTGCTGCCTCGCAAGCTCGACGAAGTCTCCCCCGGCCTGCAGCTTTGCAAGGATCTCCTGAGCCTCCGTCTCGGTTCGCACGAGAATGTGCCGCACCCGCAGCTTCCCGGCCATCACCGCCTCTACGATCTCCAGATTGGCCTGTGCGTCCTTCAACGTTGCGGCGTCCGGGCTTACCTCCACGGCCGCTTCGTAGGCCACCTTGGCTTCCCGCAGGTTCCCGAGCATCGTGTGGATGAACCCGATGTTGTTGTGGATGCCCGCGTCCTTTGGGCTCAACTCTCTCGCCTTCACGTAGACCGCCAGTGCCGTATCGGCCCGCTGCTGGCTCAGCAGGAGCAGGCCGAGGCTCTTGTATGGCTCCACCCAGTCCGGCGCGAGCCGGACCGTCGTTTCGAACGCCGCTCTCGAGCGTTCCAGGTCGCCCTTCTGGCCGTAGAGCTGGGCCAGGGCGAAGTGAGCCGGGACCGTGTCCGGGGCCTGGTCCACCACGGTGCTGAACTCCGCGAGCGCTTCCTCCAGCCGGCCCTGGCCCATGTACACCCGGGCGAGATACATCCGGACCTCCAGATCACCGGGATTCAGCTCGAGCGTCTTCTGCCAGGCCGCAACGGCCTTGCCAACCGAGTCCGACTCCGCGGCCATGAAGCCCAGCGCTCGATAGACCTGAGGATCGTTCGGTGCAGCCGCCGTGGCCCTGCGGTAAGCCTCGAACGCCGCATCCGTCCGCCCCATCGAGTGATAGATCCCGCCCTGATTCACGAGGAGCGCCGCATTGCCCGGATCGGCCCGGAGCCCCCTCTCGAGCACCTCGATGGCCTGGTCGTAGGACTTCGACACCCCGTGGAGCATCGCCAGGTTGGTGTAGGCCTCCACATTGCCCGGCTGCCGGCGGATGACCTCCTCGAAATCGGAGGCAGACTGCTCGGTCCTACCCATGTCGCCGTAGACAGCCGCCCGCACCATCAGGAGGCGAGGGGATCCAGAGCACTGCTCGAGCCCCCTGTTGAGCACGTCGATCGCCGCCTGGCGTTGGCCGATCCTGGCGTGCAGCATGGCCAGGGCCCCGTAACCCTCCTCGACCCCGGGCTCCAGCTCGATCGCCTTGCGAAACGCAGCCACGGCCTCATCGATACGGCCCGTCTCCGCATAGAGCATGCCCAGAAGCCCGCGGGGCGCCCCGCTGTCCGGATAGGCCTCGCCGAAGGCGGTCGCAACCGCTACGGCCGAGTCGACCTGGGAGCGCTGCAGGAGCGCCTCGATCTCTAGAGCGAAGTCCCTGGCCTCCAGGCCGCGCGCGGCGCCCAGCAGAACCAGGGCCGCGGCCATCCAGAACCCGGTGGCTCGCAGGATCCGGTCCTGGAGGTCGATCGGCTTATTCCCTTGACACAACTTGCCCTTGCCCATATAATCACCCCCCAAATTGCCACGCACCGGTACCCCTACGGGTCTGCCCGATGCGCCTTTTCCAGCGTGATATCATCCCCATATCAGCAACCCTTCTGGCCGTCGTGGGCTCATTCCTGGCTTACGATCACCTTCCCTCCCGGATCCCGGTCCACTGGGGCATGGACGGCCGCGTGGACGGGGAGCTCCGTAAGGATATCGGGGCCTACCTCCTGCCCGGAGCGATGGCCCTCGTGTACGTCTTCTTCCGCCTCATCCCCTATGCGGACAAGCGTCGTGTCCGTCAGCTCAAAGAGATCGGTCTCTACGACCGGTTCCGGAACGGTGCCGTTCTGCTGTTCGGCTACGCGCACCTTCTGTCGC
Source organism: Candidatus Latescibacterota bacterium (assembly GCA_030746455.1). The sequence continues at coordinate 1,020 of JASLMQ010000729.1, read as the reverse complement.
TCGGAATCGGCCTGGGCTGGTTCTCTGGCCAGGCCAACTTCCTGATCGGGGCGATCTCCCTGCTGATCCTGATCTTGGCCGACTGCATCCACGCGGGCGAGCCGCCAGCGCTCGCGCGCGTCGCTGACTCACTCGCTCCGGCCCGCGTCACACGCGGCCGGCTGGCCGCCTGGCTGGCCGTCGCCGGTGCATGCGGTATCGTGGGGACCTTCACGGGCACCGCCCAAGGCGGGTGGCTGGTGGCTACGCTCGCCGTCGGCTACCTTGTCGTCCGATGGCGGAGACCCTGCGAGGAAACGCCCGACTCGTGAAGATCCTCAACGAACGCCTCACACTCAAGGCGACCGCGCTTGCCCTGCTTACATCGACCCTCTGGGGTGGCAACTCCGTCGCCATCAAGATCGCCCTGGCGGGGATTCCGCCCCTGGCCCTTGCGGGGGCCCGGTTCCTGCTCGGGGGGCTCGTCGTCACCGGATGGTCGCTGGCGCTCGGAATTCCCCTTCGACTCAGCGGACCCGAGAGGCGCTGGCTTCTGCTTCTCGTTCTGCTCTTCCTCGTCCAGATCTATCTGCTCAACACGGGAACGCATTACACCTCGGCGGGCCGATCCACCGTCTTCATCTCTACCTACCCCTTCTTCACCTCCCTGTTCGCCCATCTCTCCATCCCGGGCGATCGCCTGAGCCGTCTGAAGATCGTCGGCATGGTGGTCTCCTTCACCGGGGTGGTTCTCATCTTCGCGGAGACCCTCGCACTCGGCGACCTGCAGTATCTGGCGGGCGACCTGATGGTCCTGGCCAGCGCCCTGCTTCTCGGGGCCCGTCAGGTCTATGCCAAGTGGTTGACGCAGGGCATCCACCCGGCGAAGCTATTGCTCTACCAGGCGTCGCTCAGCCTGCCCGTGTTCTTCGTCCTCAGCGCGCTGCTGTGGCTCTTCGTGCGCCCGCTCGGACCCGCCGAGACGCGCTACACGGCGCTGCTCACCTTCGTCTGCCTGACGGCGCCGCCCGCCGCGCTCTA
>JASLMQ010000728.1 GCA_030746455.1 Candidatus Latescibacterota bacterium | reverse complement strand
ATGTTGTAGGGATTGGACATCACGGTGGTCACGTTCGGCGGCATCACATCGTTGAGGTAGCGCAACCGTGGAAGGTCGATATCCAAGACGAAGACCTTCGCGCCCAGTCCCGCCGCGATCCGCGCGGCGTTGGATCCCACGACGCCCCCGCCGAGGACGGCCACGTCCGCGGGCGGAACCCCCGGTACCCCCGAGGGCTTTCCAGGTATTTGGCCCCCTCCTGGAGGGCCATGCGGCCCGCCACCTCGCTCATCGGGATAAGCAGGGGAAGCGACCCGTCGGCCATCTGCACCGTTTCGTAGGCGATTGCTGTGACCCCGGCTTCCTGTACCGCCCGGGTCAGCTCCTGATCTGCGGCGAAGTGGAAGTAGCAGAAGAGGACCTGGCCCTGGCGCATCAGCGGATACTCGTCCCCGAGGGGCTCCTTGACCTTCACGATCAAATCGGATCGTTCATACACCGGCTCCGGGCCATCCACGATCTCCGCCCCGGCCCCTGCGTACTCCTCGTCCAGGCACCCGCTCGCCCGTCCCGCTCCCTCCTCGAGCAACACCTGGTGGCCGGCCTGGACCAGCATCTCCGCCCCCACGGGCAGAAGCGCGACCCGGTTCTCGTCCGACTTGATCTCTCGAGGGATCCCGACCATCATCGCTCCACCTCCGATCACGTCCGGCTCACGGTCCAACCTGAATCAGGTGCATCCGGTCGTCGTTGAGAAGGTCCCAGCAGGCCTCTCGTACGCCGTCACGCGTGACCGCGTCGATGGCCGCCAGGATCTCCTCCGGCGAGTGGTAGCGTCCGGTGTAGGCCTCCTTCCGGGCGATCCGTCCCATCCGTGCATCCATGCTTTCCAGCCCCAATACGAGCTCCCCCCGGAGTTGGGCCTTGCAGCTCTCCAGCTCCTCGGGCGCAATCCCCTCCTGCCGGAACCGCGCAAGCTCCGATCGGACGTGCTCGATCGATTGCGACGCGCGGTTCTGATCGCACGCCAGATAGGTCACAAAGAGGCCCGTGTCCTCCAGGGACTCGAGATAGGAGTAGACCGAATAGGCCAGCCCGAGCCGCTCGCGCACGTGCTGGAAGAGCCGTGAGCTCATTCCACCTCCCAGCGCGGTGTTCGCCACCAGGAGGTCGTACTGCCGGGGATGGGTGTAGGCGTATGCCGTCGCCCCGAGACAGATGTGCGTCTGTCCGATCTCCCGCCGATGGTGCTTCTGGCCCCCGCCGTTGTAGAGCGGCTGGACTCGGGGGCGGTCGAAGCCGCCCGCCGCGGCCGTTCCAAACAGGGCCGAGATCCGGTCCACGAGCCGATCGTGGTCCAGGCATCCCGCCGCCGCAACGATGATGCGGTCCGGGCTGTACTGCCGGGTGAGGTAGTCCCGAAGACTTCCAGGCGTGAGCGACCTGACCGCGTCGGGAGTGCCCAGGATGGGCTCTCCCACGGGGTGCTGCGCCCAGACCGACTTCGCGAAGAGGTCGTGTATCAGATCCTCCGGGGTGTCCTGGACGTTCTGGATCTCCTCCAGGACCACGCCCTTCTCCTTCTCGACATCCTCAGGATCGAGGAGCGAGTTCTGGAGCATGTCCGCCAGCACGTCCAGGGCCACGTCGAGATGCTCGTCCAGGCACCGGGCGTAATAGCAGGTCATGTCCCGGTAGGTGAAGGCGTCGAGGCTGCCCCCGAGCGACTCCAGGCTGTTGGCGATGTCGAAGGCGCTTCGGCTGTGGGTGCCCTTGAAGAGCGCGTGTTCCAGAAAATGGGAGATCCCGCATTCGGGCGCGGCCTCATCCCGGGATCCGACCAGGATCCAGATCCCCAGGGAGACGGACCGTACGTGCGGAACGGCCTCTGTGAGAACCCGGAGGCCGTTGTCCATCCGGGTTCTGCGATAGGTCCCGCTGAGTCCCACGACGTTTATCTTCCTCCAAGCTCAAAGCGAAAAGACGACCGGGAAAACTCCGATCGTCTTGTCCTCGCTCCCCTCCGTATGCACTATGCCGCGACTATCGACGGTTGGGTCTCCGCCCCCTATCGCGTCCTCCCCGCCTGGGTCGTCCATCGCCCGACCCCGGTGGAGGCGGCACGTAGCCCTCGGGCGGTTCCATCGTGGCCTTCCGGCTCAAGCGGACCTTGCCCTGGTCGTCGATGCCGATCACCTTCACCTCGGTCTCGTCACCTTCCTCGAGGACGTCTTCGACCTTCCGGACCCGGCTGTACTCCAACTCCGAGATGTGGCAGAGCCCCTCCTTCCCGGGCAGGATCTCGATGAAGGCGCCGAACTCCAAGACCCGCTTGACGACCCCCCGGTAGACGCGACCCACCTCCGGGTCTTCCACCAGGGCCATAATCATCCGCATGGCCTCCTCGCCGGCCTCGGCGTCCACCGCGCTGACCGTGATGAGCCCGTCGTCCTCGACCGCCACGGTGGCTCCGGTCTCCTCGATGCTCCGGATGGTCTTCCCACCCGGGCCGATCACGATGCCGATCTTGGAGGGATCGATTCTGAGCGACAGGATCCGAGGTGCGTACTGCGACAGCTCGGACCGGGGCTCAGAAATGGCTTCGTTCATCAGCCCGAGGATATGGTCCAGTGCCCCGCGGGCCCGACCAAAGGCCTCCTGCATGATCTCCATG
>JASLMQ010000727.1 GCA_030746455.1 Candidatus Latescibacterota bacterium | reverse complement strand
TCGGGGGGTGCGAGTGGCGCGAAGCGCCTGGGTACCCAGGTTCCGCCTCGGGCCCAGGCCTGGATCCTTCATGCCTCCCTTTGTGAGCCAACGCCCGGGCCTTCCTCCACCTGGATATGCCCTTCTTTCGTGTCTTTCGTGGTGACCGGGTTCTGTCGAATCAAGGTTAGTTCTCCGCCGAGTGCAACCCCCCCGCGCCGGCCCTGAACTCGATATTGCCTCGCTCGGGATCCTCCACGTGTGCTTGCGTGCAGTTCCAGAGGCACGCGCCGCAGTGCACGCACTTCTCGCGGTCAAACTCGGGCACCCCGCCCGCTTCGCCCGGAGTGATCGCCTGCCCCGAGCAGATCTCGATGCACAGCTGGTTGTCGCACTGCTCGCACAGCGAGGGATAGAGGAACACCACGTGATCCGGATAGGCCGCCGGCGCCTGCACCTTGCCGCCGATCAACAGCGCGTCCTGGTGGGAAACGAGCAGCTTGCCGTCGTGTTCGATGGCAGGCCACCCGCTTCGTTCCATCAGCGCGCCGTGCATCGACGTGCCGGACGCGACGCTTTCCTTGCGGATCGTCTCGATCTCCTTCGGCGCGATCTTCCCTCTGTAGTAGGCCTCCAGCGGAGGCACGTGTTCTCGCGGAAGGCGCAGCCGCGTGGGTACAAAGATCTTGCCTCCCGTGAGGCCGGCCAGGCCCATCCCCATCATCCCCGTGACGAACCCGCGCTGGAATCCGTCCCGTGCCCGCTCCGCCTCGATTCCTTCCGACTCGACCCAGCTGTTTCGCCGCCGCTGCAAGTACGCCGCGTCCAGATTCTCCTTCGTGAACGGCTTGTCCGCCTTGGTCAGCTCGATCACGCCCTCCGCAAGCTGGACCCCCGTGGCCCACGCCTCGTCCACACCCGATCCGGTCAGGACGTTTGTGCTTCCCGAGCCCTCGCCGATCCGCGCGTACCCGTCGCCCACAAGATAGGGCTCCCCTCTGCGTCCGGACTCCTGTAGCGTCTTGGCGCCCCAGGACCGCATGCTGCCGCCCTCCAGGTACTGCCAGATGGACGGGTGCCTCATCCAGTGCTGGAGATAGGTGTAGCTCGTGCGCACCGGGCTGTCCAGCCACGAAGGAACGAAGATCCCCAGTGAGGCGACCCGATCGGGATACACGTAGAGAAAACCGAAGATCTCGGGCTCGGGATACCCGAAGGTGTGGAGCACCGTTCCCGGCTCCAGCGTGCAGCCCTCCGGCAGGTCCACCACCATCTTCATCCCCACGGCCCAGTCCCGGGTGTGGTTTCCTTCGGGCAGGCCGAAGTGCCCGTCCAGCTTCTGTCCCACTGAACCCACCGGGCCGTCGCCCACAACGGTCAGAGCCGCCCGAATGTCCATCCCGGGCATGTATCCCGTGTCTGGATTCCCCTCTTTGTCGGTTCCCTGGTCCACCAGCCGCACGCCCACCACGCGATCGTCTTCGATCAGGGGCTCGTTGACCGGCATGCCCGGCCAGATCTGGACCTGCCCCGAGCCCATCAGCTGGGACCCCACCCACTGGTTGAGTTGGCCGATGGAGAACAGGAATCCCCCTTCCTTGCTCAGGAAAGGGGGAATGTAGGGCAGCTCGAAGGCGTGGTCTCGAGCCTGACCGGACAGCCCCAGGAGCCCATCGGCGGCACGTAGGGCGAGCGAACGCCGGCTGGCGCCCACAGGATCGAGCAGATACAGCACCTTCTCCTCTTCGACCGGATGCGCCAGCGGAATCTGCGCCGGATCAAGATCCGGAAAGCTCTCCTGCAGGCTTCGGCCTCGCGTAGCCACGCCGGACACGCCGAAGCCGATGTCGTCGGACCGCTCGTAGCACATCACCTGTAGGGGCATTCCGGGCATCACCCGGCTGGGCAGCGCGACCTGCCCGTCATCGTCCAGCATCGCCCGTGTCAGCGTTGTCAGGAACCCGCCCACCGCGGGCCCGAACCCCACGCAGACGATGTCCACCTCCATGCTCTGGCGCTCTATCTCGGTGCCACTTGCCATCTATACTTCACCTCTCCAAGTGGGGTCTGTTCAGGTTCTGATGACATTTCCTCGACATATGGGAAGACAGCCTTCAGCATTCAGCTGTCAGCCAACACAGATAGATGTCTGCGCCTGAAGGTTACCTCCATCGTGGCGCGCCATGCGCCGGTTCTGCTGCCTGCCCTCCGCAGCCTTGCGGAGGAGGGAAGGCTGACCGCTGAGAGCTGATCGCTAGCTAGAGGGGATAATCGAGCGCTTCCGGTATCATCACCTGTGACAACGCCTTTGCCGCCCGGTCCTTCGCCAATCTCGCGCCCGACAGACACCCGTCGAGCCGGGTCCGCAGCCGCACAAACGTCTCCATCCCCTCGAAACACGCGCAGGGCCCGGCCTTGTCGGCGTGCGAGCCGTCGGCCCCGATCACGTCGCCCGTGGACTCCGCCCCGGACGCGATGCCCGGCATCACGCCTTCCAGCGCGGCCAGATCGTCCGCCCCGTAGCACGAGGCACCCTCGGCGTCCCATCCCGGATGACGGTTGTACCCGAACGCGAGCTCGGCGCAGATCCGGCCCGCCTCGCCGGACGCCCGCGCGGCCTGAAGGTGACAGAGATCGGTGAAGAACGCCACGTATCCCGGCAGTCCATCCGCCAGAGCCGGATTGTCTGCCCCCTTCTCCTCCAGCTCGATCGTGTCCAGGATCTGGTAGCGCGAGGCCAGAAGCCAGCATAGGGCGTCGGCCATTGGGAACGTCACGCCCTGCCGGCTGTCCCGGTAGAGCACCTTGCCGTCGGCGTCCTTTGCCTCCAGCAGGTATCGGAGCGTCCATTCCCAAAGCGCCATGGCCGAGGCCAGGGTGCAGGCCCCGGTTCCAGGACGCTGGCTCGCGATCCGTCGCATCTCGGAGATCCATTCCCTGAAGTGGGCGAGGAAGATCTCGTTCGTCATCGTCACGCTCAGCTGCCGCCGCTGCACCGCCTCGGGCCCCTCGTATGTGGCCTCGAGCTGGGCGTCCATCCACTTCTGCCCGAGGAAGCCCGGGCAATCCTCGGTGATTCCGTAGCCCCCCATCAGGCTTACGGCCTCCCGCATCATATTCGCCCCGTGCCCCGTGTTCCACAGCTTGCACGCGGGGCAGAGCACGTTGGCCACGGCATCCTTCACCAGGTAGACCACCAGGGGGTCGGACTCGAGCTCCTGCAGCCGCGCCGTATCCCGCGAGTCCTCCGGCTGCGCCGCCAGACCGAGGTACTCGAGTGCCGGGGTGTGCATCTTCCTCAAGGCGCGCATCTGGGCCCTGGGAGCCGAAGCGCCCTGTTCGGCAAGGATCGCGTTCTTCTGACTCTCCATAGGATCGTACTCGTCGAACAGCCGCGCCGCAGCGAACCCGAGCGAGGCACTCGCCTCACCCGTGGCCCACACATCCACCAGCCGATGCAGCACGTCTTCCCGCTGTTGCAGCCCCATCTCGTACCGCGGCGATCCGGGCTCCGCTGCGTCTCCGCCCCGGAACCGGTTGCGCTGGTACCGGACCACCGGCTCGACGGCCGACAGCAGCTTCGCGGACGTCATCAACCCCACCGTCACGCGAGTCCGCCGGAACACGGCATCGATCACCTCACCGTGGCTGTAGTTCGGGACGATAACGCCGTCCACCACCTCGTAGCCACCCACGATCCGGCTCGCGGGTACCTGCAGGCTCAGGATCGGATCGCGCGTGGAAGAGAGCTGATGGACCAGCTTGAGCGTCGGCGCCCCACGGTCGTATGTGCCCGGATCGTCCTCCTCCAGGATGACCATGCAGCTGCCCTTGATCCGCTCTTCATCAGACGTCACCGCCGCCACCACGAAGTTCGCGAAATCCATGTTCGTGATGAACCGGCCCCGCTTGTCCACCTGGACCGTCGGTTCCTTCCCGTCCTCCCACTCGGCCACCCGGATCCGGCCCGAGACGACACCCGTATCCACTCCCACGTAGGGCAATGGCTCGGTGAGCGCGAAGGCCCCCCGCCACATCTGCCGGTCCTCTCCCGGCTGGAGGGGGACGCAGCGGCTCATGTAGGTCTCCACCTGCTCCGGGGTGCCTCGCTCGTGGATGGGAGACAGTGCCAGGTGTCCCGCCAGGCTGCACGTGGCCGAGCCGCCGTCCACCCAGGCCAGCTCGAAGGCCACCAGCGCCAGCGCCATGTTCTTCGGACCCTCGATGAACCCGCCGTACTCCGGCTCCATGAACACGGAGGTCAATCCGGCCTCGTCGTAGGCTCCCAGAAGCGCCGCTTTCCCCTCGGTCCAGTCGTGCGTGTTCCGGCCGCCCTCGGCCACCAGACGGGCGACCGGCCCTCGCGCCACCGACCGTGCCGACTGCACGACCATCTGGAGGTCGAAACGCTCGGCGAATCGCCACATAATCTGTCGGACCTCGTCACCCGGCAGCGTCCGCAGCATCTCCACGGTCTCGTCCTTATCCTCTGCCATATTCCCGTCTCCCTCTATCCTCCGTCATTTTGCATCTTGCATTTCCCCGCCTTCCTCCACCGCCCTCCTTGCTCCTCCGGGGCTCGTCCTCAGCACGCTGCCCGCCCCTGATTTCTCAATCTTCAATTCTCAATCCCCAATGCTTCCTGCTCTTCGTCTAAACTCCCATCACATGGTATCCGCCATCCACGTGAAGCACCGTTCCCGTGATGCCGCTCGACAAATCGCTCAGGAAGAACAACGCCGCCTTGCCCACTTCCTCCTGGGTGATATTGCGCCCCATTGGCGCCCGGTCCCTGTAGATCTCCAGAAAATCCCCGAATCCCTTGACCCCTCGGGCGGACACCGTGCTGATCGGGCCTGGAGAAATCGCGTTCACCCGGATGTTCCTTGGCCCCAGCTCCGCCGCGAGCTGTCGGACCGCGGACTCCAGCGCCGCCTTGGCCGTACCCATCACGTTGTACGACGGGAACACCTTTCCCGCGGCCATGAACGAGAGCGTGGTCACCGACCCGCCCTGGGTCATCAGGGGTGCCGCGGCACGCGTCATGGCAACCAGCGAAAAGGCGCTGATGTCCAGCGCCACGCGGAAGGCCTCGCGTGACGTCTCGCTGAACTCGCCCTGCAGGGCTTCCCGCGGCGCGAAGGCGATGCAGTGGGCGAAGCACGACAGCCGCTCCACCTCGCCGCCCACGAACTCGAAGAGATCCCGGATCTGCCCGTCGTCGGCCACATTGCACGATTCGGGCGGGAGAACGACGTCATCCCACTCCGCATCGGCGACCAGCTTCTCAATGCCGCCTCGCTCCCGCTCGCTCAAATAGGGAAGCACCAGGCGAGCGCCGGCCTCGTGCAGCATCTGGGCGATCGCCCAGGCGATACTCCACTTGTTGGACACACCGGCGACAACGGCCGCCTCGCCGGCAAGGTCGATCCCATACATGCGTTTCCACCTTCATCTATTGCCTGCGTCCACAGGCCTTTGCGGCGGCATGGGCGATTGGCGTCATTTTGACACTCAAAGCGACGGCCGGGACCCGATTTCCCGACCGTTTTGGCGTCTAAGAAGGTATTCGAGAGGAGGACTTGAGTCAAGTCTATTCTGATTGAGCTAAGTGCTAAACTCTCAGGGTCTTCCTGGTCACTGAGAGGTCTGTCAGCTTATGCTCTCTGAAGCCATCTGAACCCACCTGAAGCTGCGTTGGTTAGAACACGGTTAGAAACAATCCGTAGGATGTCTCGTGGACCATCACAGGGAGACCTACGTCGACACACCCGGTGACAGCGGGATCCACTGAAGGGTTAGATACGGGACTTCTGAGGGGACGTGAGCAAAACTGAGAGGAGATGAATCCTTGAAGGAGAGCCAACCACCGTCTATATTCGAGGTGATACGAACTGAGCCGGTTTGAGCTCGCCATGTCAGAAGATCACTGGAAGCCGTGGGGCCGTATCCGCCCGATAAGCGGCGCACGGCACCGTCCTGCCGGCGGCCCCGCCTCAATCCTGGACGGAGGGAACCATGGCGAATGAGGATCCGCTTCGCACTGCAATCCGCATGCGCCTCGAGGAATTCGTGTGGGAGTTCCCTGACTTGAGCGTACGGTACCTCACATACTGCAGGCAGCAAGGATACGATCCGCGCACGCTCTTCGAATGGCGGCTGATTCAAGCCCTCTACGTGCTCAAGCACGAGACCTTTGTGTTAAGCTGCGAGAAAGAAGAGGCGGTCGAACAGCTCTACGATGAGACTATCGGTCCTCATGTAGCGGCTCTTGCAGATGCCATGAGGGCCGCTGAGACGTTGCGGCGTATCCTGCTACAGGTAGGCCGGAAGCAGCTGAAGGAACTGAACGTATCCCTACCCGACCCTTTGGAGGTAGACAGGCTGCTGCGCTCGGCGCTCATCCCCTACTGGGAAGCTCGGTTTGAGACCGACGTCAAGGACCAGGCAGGGCTCTCGCCCAGGGGGGCCACCAATCGCCTCATTGTCAAACTCCGGGTGATGCTCGACGCATGCACCGCCTTGACAGTCGATGCCCAGGCCGGGGTGATTGTGGACCTGGCTGAGCACTTTGGGATCCCCGACGTGAGCTTTGAGGCGGCAAGGAAAGCTAGGTATGGGGACCGCTACGAGAGGGCCCTGGAAGAAATATGCGAGGCGGACCGAAGACTCAAAAGCCTGCTAGGCAATGACATATAGCACCCCATGGACAGAACGCCGAGAAACATGGTTGCTTCGATTTGGGCCGTCCATGACTTCCGCGAGCGGATAGATTATATTCGCGTCAGACACAGTAAGAACCCGAGTGCTCACGACACCCGGGTCCGCGTCCACCCGCAACAGATTCGCGACCATCGCAAGAGGACACACAGAAGATAGGGCGGTCACACGGCAACGTCAACCTCGATCGGAGGTATGCAAGATGGCAAGGGACAGCGAGTACGTCACCCTGAAGGAACTGTCAGAGCGGAGGAAGATCCCTGAGGGATCGCTGTACCAGAAGTCGAGGCACAACGAGATTCCCGGTATGCGGCGATTCGGCCGGGTGATTAGAGTGAACCTCCATGAGTTCGACGAGGCCACCAGGCCCGAGCACGAGGCCGTCCACCTTTAGCACGCGCTGTGCGCGTACCGTCTGGACCTCGGGTCGGGGCCATCCCATCGCCGGCTCGGATCGAAATAGGAGAGGCGTGATGAACTTGAAACCCACCCACCTCGAAGATCTCAAAGCCAGCGGTCTGACAGCGGAGACCATCCGCGCGTGCGGGTGTTATTCGGTTGACTCGAAGGGGGCCTCGGAGATCCTGGACTTCAAGCTGCCGTGCGGCGGCCTCGTCTTCCCGTTCACGGAAGGAAACGGGGAAGCTGCCCTCCTCCGAGTCAAGCCTGATGAGCCCTTCCAGCCGCCGAGCTGGAAGAAGCCCGCGAAGTATCTCTCCCCTCGAAAGTCCTGCAATCGTCTGTACGTCCCTCCTACACTGGACCGGAAGGCCCTTCAGGACCCGAGCGTCCCCCTCCATTTCACGGAAGGCGAGAAGAAGACGTTGGCTGCTGTGCAGGCAGGTTTCGCCTGCGTTGGTCTCACCGGCGTCTATTCCTGGCGCGCAGGTAAGGATCCGGAGACCGGCCAGAAGCACGTGATCCCCGACTTCGAGGAGATCGCGTGGGAAGGACGCAGAGCCTACATCGTCTATGACTCTGACGCAGCCACGAATGCCCAGGTGCGTGCGGCCGAGAGGGAACTGGCCAAGGAGCTCAACGCACGCGGCGCCGACACGCTCATCGTGCGGCTCCCAGCCCTCCCTGGTGTCCCGAAGGTGGGCCTGGACGATTTCCTGGTCCATCGGGGGAAGGAGGCCCTGCAGGAGCTTCTTGACGAGGCGTGTCCCTCACAAGAGCGGCCCTACACCCTCACGGACGATGGCAACGCCAGTCGTCTGATCGATCGCCATCGGCACGACCTCAGGTACGCCCACGACCGGGGGTGGATGGTGTGGGACGGCCATCGATGGATCTTGGACAAGACTGGCGAGGCCCGCCGGCGAGCGGTCGAAACGGTCAAGGCCATCTCCGAAGAGGCCGCGGTCGAGCCGGACCGAGCCAAGGCTTCGGACCTGTTCAAGCACGCGGCCCGATCCCTATCGGACGCGAAGGTCAAGGCTCTTCTCTCGAGTGCCCAGAGCAAGCTGCCCCTCCCCGTACTCGTCACCGATTTCGATGTGGATCCGTTCCTTCTCAACGTGGAGAACGGCACCATCGATCTGCGTACGGGTGAGCTTCGCGAGCACCGGCGAGAGGACCTGATCACGAAGCTTGCCCCGGTGGATTTTGACCCCTCTGCGCAGGAAGCTCTCGTGTTCGACTTTCTGAGTCAGATCTTCCAGGATGATTCGGACGTGATCGGCTATGTGAAACGAATGGTAGGATACTCGCTCACCGCGGATGTGCGTGAGCACGTCCTGTTCGTGCTCCACGGCGGCGGGCGGAACGGCAAGTCCACGCTGCTTGGGGCACTCCAGACGATGCTGGGAGACTATGGGGCTCAGATCAGTTCCGAAGCTCTCATGGTTCGCCGCAACGAGAACACGCTCAACGAGATCGCGATGCTCCGGGGATCCCGTCTCACCTGGTGTGTGGAGAGCGAGGAGGGACGAAAACTCGCGGAGGGGCGCGTCAAGTACCTGACCGGGGGTGACCGGCGCCTGGGCCGCTTCCTGTACCACGAGCCCTTCGAATATGACCCCACTGACAAGATCGTGCTCGTCACGAATCACCCTCCACGAATCACCGGAACAGATGAGGCGATCTGGAGCCGGGTTCACCTGGTCCCGTTCCAGGCCTACTTCCCCGCCGAGAAGCAAGACAGAACTCTCCCCCAAAGGCTGAATTCCCGCGAATCACTATCTACGCTGCTCAGCTGGGCAGTGGAGGGTTGTCTCGAATGGCAGGCCGAAGGGCTGCAGCCGCCTGACAAGGTGGTGGCTGCCACGAAGGCCTACCGGGACGACATGGACGTCATCGCCTCTTTCCTCGAAGAGTGTTGCGTCATCAGTGAACAGTGCCAAGCCAAGTCGAAGGGCCTATACCGGGCATACACCGAGTGGTGCGAGCAGAACGGCGAGAGACCCCTCCGTCAGCGGGATCTGGGCGTCAAGCTGACCGAGAGGGGACTTGAGACCACCCGGATCGGGCACGAGGGCGCTCGCGGATGGCAGGGAATCGGTCTGCTTGCTGACACTGCTGACGCTGCTGACACTGAAGTCAGCAAAGGTGAATCAATGAATCTACATGGGGACTTTCCGGAAAACGGTCGTTCTGTGTCAGCAGCGTCAGCAGGCAATGGCCGGAAGCAGGATGAGGACCTTCCCCGCTGGGTGACCGAGACGTGAGGAAGATCCACGCGCGGCCGCTTCTTCATCGCATGCGAAGGCTACCGTCTGTCTCGCGCCCGCCAGCCGCATCTGACGGGCGCGATCGCCGAGCAGCGAACCAAGGTGCACGACGTAACCAAGGAGCCACAATGAGAACCGAGACACGATCGCCGGATTCGGAAACGCTGTACACCTTCGCCAAGAACAGCGTCGAGGAGGTGCGCGCTTCGTTCACCAGGTACCGGGGCCACGACCTGGCCGACGTACGGGTCTACTACCGGGACGATGACGGTCAGCTCCAACCCTCGAGGAAGGGTGTCTGCATCTCGGTGGACCTGCTGCCTGAGCTGCGGTCAGCGGTCGGGTGCCTGGTGGAGGAGGCCCTGACACGCGGGCTGGTTGACAAGGAGTAGAGCCGGGAGGGGAGGCCCCCGCTCCTGTGCGCGTCGGTAGCCCCTTACCC
>JASLMQ010000726.1 GCA_030746455.1 Candidatus Latescibacterota bacterium | reverse complement strand
TGGGGGAGACAAGATGGCGAAGAAGGCGACTGCAGTATCGAAGGCGATGACCAAGAGCCAGGTGCTATCCGAGATTGCCGAGAGCACCGGAGTCGCGAAGAAGGACGTCGCCGCTGTGATGGACGAGCTCGCCACTGTGATCGAGAGGCACATCAAGAAGCGCGCGGTGGGCTCGTTCACCCTGCCCGGGCTGCTCAAGATCAAGACCGCGAAGAAGCCCGCGACCAAGGCGCGTAAGGGCGTGCCCAATCCCTTCAGACCGGGCGAGACCATGGACGTGGCGGCCAAGCCGGCCAGCGTGCGTGTGCGTGTGACACCGCTGAAGAAGCTGAAGGACATGGCGAGCTAGGGCTTCGCCGAACCGTACAACGAAATCCCTGCGGGCCAAGGCCGGCCTGCAGGGATTTTTTGTGCCTATCACTCTCTTGGGTCTCGGGTCCGATTACCTCGCGTCTCGAGACTCCTCAAGCAGCTTCTGGCGCACCATGTCCTTAACGATCTGGTCCTGGAGGGACTGGCGGATCTTCTCCTTGGCGTCCACGCTCGAGAAGTAGTGCTGGGTCAGGGCGATGGACGAGGCGAGAACCAGGCAGGCGACTGTGATCACCCCCAGGTATATCCAGGTCTTCCGACGTGCGTGACGGCTCGTGTTCTTGCGCCTGGTCCGGTGGCCGCGGGGAGCGTGCCGTACCCAGTCGTGCGAATCGGTGCTCGCTACCGGGTCTACAACCGGGTCTGGCTCGCCGGCCCGGGGGCCCGGTAGGCCCAAGGTCTCTTTGGCGGGCACGTCCGGCTTCTCGGCGGTGCTCTCCTTGCCGTCTTCGCCGGCCCCGTGTGAATCGGGATCGGATTCCTCCAAGGGTCGAGGACCCTCGAGACGCTGCTCGACGTCGTTGCTGACGGCCTTCTCGACCTCTTCGAGCAGATCAGTGATCTTGAACGGCTTCCACACGAAGGCGTGCACGCCGAACTGCTCCAGGCGGGATGCGACCTCCCCGGTGAGATGGGCCGAGACCACGATGACGGGCGTCTCGTAGCCTTGCTCACGCATGAATTCGAGCAGGGAATCGCCGTTGACCGTCGGCATCTTGAGATCCAGGAGCACCACGTCCGGGCGTTCCCTATCTAAAGCTCCGATCGCCTCTGTCCACTGGGTTGCCGTGACCGTCTGGTAGTTCCGAAGCTTGAGGGTCTGCTCGACGAGCTTCACGATCGCCGCGTCATCGTCTATGACCAGGACCTTTTTACTGTCCACCGCTGTCGCGCTGCCTCCCATCATCTGTGCTCCGTACGGCTAAGTGTGCGCATCGCGCGAGTTCGATATCTCCGTCGCAAGTGATTTTAGCATGTACCGTGCCAGATGTCTTGTGGATAATGCGCCCGGGGATTATTCAGTATACCCTGGTGTTAATATTGGCTTTCTGTGCATAGGCCGCAGCCGGCGGCGCGGGCCGCTCCCGGTGCGGGGGCCGTCGTCTCTATCTATACCGGGTCGGGTGTGGCGGAAAACGGCCATGTATATCTTAACTAGATCGGCGGTCTCCGTTAGAGCTTGACAGTTCAGGGCGCTTCGCGCTACATTGGTCGTGCTCGACGTCTGCTAGCCCCCTCGACCTGCCGCGGGAAGCGCGGCCGTGTCGTCCGCTCACCCGGAATCGCGAGGACCGCACACATGCTGCGCAAATGGCTCGGGAGGCTCTGGAACCAGAGGGAGGCATCCACACGGGTGCCCACCGCCCTGGTTGTGGACACTTTGGACTGTGACGGCCAGCCCCACACCGGTGAAACCGAGGACGTGAGCGAAACCGGGATCCGTCTCCGATTCCAACGCGCCGACATCGCCGGTTTGATCGGACACCGCGAGCTGGTTCCCCAGGAAATCCGGCTTGATCCCGAGGGTGACCCCGTAGCGGTGCAGTCCCGCCTGGTTTGGGCCTACAATGCCTCGGACGGTGGAACGGTCTGCGGATGGCAATTCCTGCACTACGAGGAAGATGCCCACGACCGGCTTCGGGAATTCGTCGAGCGATCCGACTCGGATGAGGCCTGATCTGGCGGCTCGATAGGGGATGGGGATGCTGAAGCGGTTGTACGACTGGGTGATGGGGTGGGCGGACAGCCCCTACGGGACACCTGCGCTATTCCTGCTGGCGCTGGCCGAGTCCTCGTTCTTTCCGATACCTCCGGATATTCTGCTTATGGCCCTGGCGATTGCCAAACCTCGCCGGGCCCTTTTCTATGCCGGCGTGTGCACAGGGGGCTCGGTTCTGGGCGGGATGATCGGCTATCTGATCGGGCTCGAGTTCTACGAGCTGATGGGCCGTCACATTATCGAGTTCTACGGCGTCTCTGACGAGTTCGACTACGTGGGGAGCCAGTACCAAGCCAACGCCTTCGTGGCGGTGGCCATCGCGGGGTTCACGCCCATCCCGTACAAGGTCTTCACCATTGCCGCCGGCGTGTTCCGGATCCCGCTGGTCACACTCGTGGCCGCGTCCCTGGTGGGACGGTCGGGCCGGTTCTTCCTCGTGGGTGTGCTGATCCGCATCTTCGGTCCCACAATCAAACGCACCATCGACCGCTATCTCAACATCCTGTCCATCCTCTTCGTCGTGTTTCTGGTCGGCGGCTTCGTCGTCGTCAAGCTCGTGATGGACCGATAGACCGCGCATCCGGATTCCCCCTACCGCCCCTCCCAACCCGCCACGTTTCTCTCTCCCTATGGATATCGTGTCTACCCTGGCGCCTTGCTGGAATGCGCACCTACCAGAAGGCGACGTACTCCGAATACCGAGGAAGGAGCTGCAGGGTGAAGACGCTTGGCTACGGTGTGATCGGCTGCGGCAATGTGAGCGACCGCCACCTGGATGCGGTCGAACAGGGTGCCGGGATGCGACTGGCCGCCGTGGTGGACAAACAGGTCGAGCGGGCGAAGCAGATGGCTGGGAAGCATCCTTCGCGTCCGGTGGTCTACGGCGACGTCGACGACCTGCTGGCGGACGACGGTGTCGAGGTGGTCGTGATCTGCCTTCCGTCCCAGCTTCACGCCCAGACAACCGTGGCCGCCGCGAATGCGGGCAAGCACATCTACTGCGAGAAGGTGATGGCGGGGTCGGTGAACGAAGCGAGGGAGATGATCGCGGTTGCGGAGGAGAACGGTGTCAAGCTGATGATCGGTCACAACACCCGCTACTTCCCAGCGTTCGCACAGGCGCGGCGCCTCATCGCGGCCGGGGAGATCGGCGATATCGTGGCCGTCGACGGGGCCTTCCCCAACCGGGCGTCTCTGCCCGATGCGGTTCGACCTACCTTCTGGGGAATCAAGGCCGGGGCGCGTGGCCACGGGATCGTGATGAATTTCGGGTGCCACTACGCGGACACGGCTAGATATCTTTGTGGAGAGGGCTTCGCGCGTGTGAGCGCCCACATCGGGAACCGCTACAGCGAGGGCCGGGCTCCCGAGGACCAGTATGTCATCACGGCCCTCACCGAGTCGGGGATCGTGGTCACCATCGCGCACTATGGGCTGCACGCTCAGATCCGGTCGCGGAACACGGGGTTCACGATCTACGGTACGCATGGCATCCTGGAGGCCTTCTACTTCCCGGATGCCGTGGCCATCAGGCGGGCGGGTGACGACAGCTATCGCGACGTTCAGCCCGACGCGGACCTGACAGACGAAGGGCCGTGGGAGCGACTCCACCGGGAACTCCGCGAGGCCATCGAGGAGGACACAGAGCCCTCGGTAACGGGCGACGATGGCCTGCAGAACATCGAGTGGGCCCTGGGGGCCTACCTCTCCCACGAGAGGCGAACGTGGATCGAGCTTCCGCTTGCCGAGGAGTACTGGGACTATTGCGGCCCGGCCTTGGACGAAAGCCTGCCGCTCGCGCGTGACTGGGACGTGGAAGGGTAAGGGGGAAACCCGTGCCGCGGGACCACAGGGGGTCCGCGGATCCTGCCAGTGGTTGCGTACGGCGTGTCGCCCGACACGGGGTGGTCAGCGTGCTAGTTGGCGGGTTGGTCCAGGGCGAGAGCGATTGATAGGGCGCGGCTCAGGGCCTGGAGTTTCGCAGGTGGGAGTGCCCCAACGAAGTGGGTGAGCGACGCTTTGGGGATGCTGATGAGTTCGTCACAGTGCACGCTGCTCTCGTGTTTGAGGCCTTCGTCAACACCAAGAGGCACCTGAGTGGAGAGGCCATTGAATGTGGAGTAGACCGGCGCGCAGATGGCCGTGGAGTAGCGCGAGTCCAGGAGCGCCTGCCGACTGACGACCACGAAGACTCCGTAGCTTCTCGGATCGTGTGGCGACCCCTTGTGTACGCGGTAGAGCTCACCACGTCTCATAGTTCAGCCTGATAGCGGAGCACATCCTCTGCCTCCGCGTTGAGCGCGTCGGCCTGCTCGTTGAGGATTTGTAGATCTCTGGCGTCGCGAGCCTGCCTTTCGATACTGGCCAGAAACGTGCGGATGGCGTGTTCGACGAAGGCCGACCGATTGCCGAACTGATCGGACAGCTTGTCCATCTCGCGGACAAGGTCCTTGGACAGTGTAACGGAGGTTTTAACCTTCATATGGCCCTCACTTGCTTGATGCAGTGTCTTGCCAACGCCGGAATACTCTCATACCTTGGATACTGGTATAATTATACTCCAACGAGAATTCCTTGTCAAGTGCTCACGGCGACTCCGTGGGCGCTTGGCGCAAACACGCCTGGGCCCCGAAGTCTCGAGAGACGAAGCCCAGGACGGGTGGAACGAGGGCCAACCGAAGGAGGTTACCGGCCTGTGACGCGAACAGATACCGGGCTGATCCGGGCGGTTGCGCTGATCCTGGTCTTTGGGTGGACCTGCGGGGATCCTGCAGATGCCCCCGGTGCAGAGAATCTCGCGTTGGGCAAGCCGTATACGCTCAACGGTCTGCCATCCAAGAAGTGGGAGTCCCTGGTGGTCAAGAAGACTGGGGCCATTCCGGACCACTCCAGGATCCTCACGGACGGGGAGATCCGCGAGACCCCCTACTTCTGGTCCTCGGAGAAGTGCGTCTCAATGTTCGAGGATCCCGCGGAGGTCACGATCGACCTCGGGGCCGTCCACCCGATCGGCGAGATCACGACCCGGCACGGATCGCGTGCGCCTATGGTGCTGCAGCCGCGGCGCGAAGTCTACTTCGTGAGCGACGACGCGGTCACCTTCCGAAAGGTCGGGGCGTTCGTGAACCCGGAGGACCCGGTCGAGTGGGACGGAACCGAGGCGGCGCTCAAGTCGCACTATTCTGGCGTCATGAAGTTCAGTTCAGGGCCCATCCGGGCGAAGGGACGCTACGTGATGGTCCGCACCTATCCGCCCGGAAGGGGACGCTACGCGGGCTACGTGGGCTACGATGAGATCGCGGTGGTGAAGGGCGACTTCGAGCCGGACGCGGCCGAGGAAGACACTGGAGAGGTCTACGTTGTTGACCCGGGGGGATTCGAGGACGAACGGGTGCTGGGCTACCGGTTTCTGCCGCGCGACTGGGTCGTGGT
>JASLMQ010000725.1 GCA_030746455.1 Candidatus Latescibacterota bacterium | reverse complement strand
TCGGGGGGTTCTGTGCCGCTGGTTCTGGTGGTCGACAACAGGTTCGTCATCGGGCCGGCGATGTTCCCCAGGATCGACGACCTTGCCCGCCGGATTGCGTCCGAGCACGCCCGGCCGGATGGAGACTGAGGGGGATGTCAGAAGACGGTGTCAGGGGTTGGTGGGCCATCGAGCCACGGGAGGTGATTGCCAGTGGATCGACTGAGATGTTGTGTGTGCTGGGGCCTGGGCGCGCTCATCGCAATGAGCGTGGGATGCGCGGACGGTGCCCCGCGGGGAGACGGTCGTGAGCTAGACCTCGAGGCATGGTTTCGGCTTATGCGCGAGAAGATGGTCAAGATCCAAATCGAGGGCAGGGGGGTCAAGGACCAGCGCGTGCTTGAGGTGATGCGCAGGATCCCCAGGCACGAGTTCGTACCCTCGCACAGCCAGAGCCGAGCCTACGACGACGGTGCGATGCCCATCGGGGAAGGGCAGACGATCTCTCAGCCCTACATCGTAGCGGTGATGACGGAGCTGCTGCGCCTTGACGGAGACGAGCGCGTGCTCGAGATCGGGACGGGATCCGGGTACCAGGCCGCTGTGCTGGCCGAGCTGGTCGACCACGTGTACACGATCGAGATCGTGGCGGCCCTTGCGAAGGAGGCACACGACCGGCTGGAAAGGCTGGGCTACACCAATATCTCGACCCGGCTCGGAGATGGATACCGGGGCTGGCCGGAGGAGGCGCCGTTCGACGCGGTGATCGTGACCGCGGCCCCCGATCACATTCCTCAGCCCCTTGTGGACCAGCTCAAGCTGGGCGGGCGCATGGTGATTCCCGTTGGACGCTATGCGCAGGACCTGATGCTGCTCGTGAAGGAGGAGGACGGCATTCGGGAGAAGGATGTCATCCCTGTGCGATTCGTTCCGATGACGGGCGAGGCAGAGGGGCGCTAGTGATGGTTGGAAAGACCGTCAATGTCGGGCTGGTGGGCTACGGGTTGGGGGGGCGCGTGTTCCACGCCCCGCTGGTCGAGCTCTCAGAGGGTCTGCGGTTGAGCGCCATCTGTTCGCGGTCCGAGGAGCGACGCAGCCAGGCGTCCGACAAACACCCCGGCGTAGACATCTACGCCGAGTACGACGCGTTGCTGGCGGATCCGTGTATCGACCTGGTGATTCTGGCCACGCCCCACGACACCCACGCGCCTATGGCCATTCAGGCCATGGATGCGGGCAAGCATCTGGTGACCGACAAGGTGATGTGCCTGAGCGAGGCCGAAGGGGTGGAGATGATCGAGGCCTCGATGCGGAACCAGGTGGTGCTGAGCGTGTTCCAGAACCGGCGCTGGGACGGGGACTTCCTAACGCTGCAGGATCTGATGGAGCAGCAGGCGCTGGGTGAGATCCACACGGTCGAATCGAACATCACGACGTTCGGGGGGCCGCACAGCGGCTGGCGGGCCTGGAAGGCCCACGGCGGGGGCAGGACGCGGGACTGGGGGGCCCACCTGGTGGATCAGGCGCTCCAGCTCTTCGGCCCCACGGTGGAGACAGTCTTCGCGGACCATCAGTACCGGTATCCGGCCGGGGAGTCCGACGTCGAATCCACCTGCCTCTGCCTGCTTCGATTCGCCGGCGGGGTGAGGGTGTTGATCGAGCTGGGAAGTGCCTGGGCCTTCCCGAAACCCCGGTTCGACGTTCGGGGATCGAGCGGCCAGTTCCGCAAGTACGGCGTGGATCCCCAGGAGGACGCCCTCAAGATGGGGGTCGCCGGCGTCCCGATTCCTGAAGACGTCGGTCGGTATCAGCTCAAGATCCGGGCGGCCGAAGGCGGCCTGAGGGACGCGCCGGTGAAGCCGGTCTGCGGCGCATACCGGAAGTACTATGACAACATCGCCGGTGTCCTGCTGGACGGCGCTGACCTGCTTGTGAGGCCGGTGGAGGCGCTCGAGGCGGTCCGCGTGATCGACGCCATCGTGGCCTCGGCCGAGACCGGCGAGGTGATAAGATTGACGGGAGAACGAAAGGAGACGCAGTGATTACGACCTACGGAGCCGCCCTCGGGCTGGCCTTCCTAATCTGCTATCTGGGACAGTCGATCTCATCGGGAATGAAGGGGAAGATCGCCAAGCAGCTCCAGTGGGGATGCTGGCTCCTGGCCGCGGCGGCTATGGTGGCATGCTACCTCCTCACCGACACCCACGTGGGATGAGGATCCTCGAGGTCAAGCGGCACGTCAACAAGCCGGTCGAGCGGTACTGCTGTGACCTCGTGGCACGCGGCGAGGACTTCGCGCTTCTCCAATATGTGAGCGATCGACCCTGGCAGGTCGACGGAATCCGCCTGGAGGCGGGCTCGATCACATTGGGCCACTACCGGGACGGTGGGGGATGGGTCCTGTGGCGGATGCACGGTTCGGACGGCCGACTGGCGGGTCACCTCTTCCACGTCTGCCGTGACCAGAGGGTCGAGGCCGATCGTGTCGAGTATCTGGACCTGATGCTCGACCTCTGGTACAGACCCGATGGCGATGTGGTCGTGCTGGACCGGGACGAGGTCCAGGCCTGCCACGCCGAAGGGGCACTCAGCGACGAGAACCTGGACAGGATCGCACGGCAGGAGGCGCGCATCCGTCGGGAGGGTGTCGACGCGATCCGCGAGCTGGAAGACCTGCTCGAGCGATCCGGGCACTGCCTGCCGGGGCCAGCTCCGGATCGTGGACAGGAGGGTGCGGGGTAGGGTGCTCAGGACCCGGACGAGGGTTCGCGCCACCCGTTTGATGTCAGGAACTCGCGGAAGTCCTCGTTGATGGCGGGGTGGCGAAGCGAGAATGCCACGGTCGTTTTCAGGTAGGACAGGAGGTCACCCACCGTGTGCCACTCGCCCTCGATGGCACATGCGTACACGGCCCTCGACTGGATCATCATCTCAATGGCGTCGGTAAGTTGGTACTCGCCGCTTGGTGCCGGGGCAATGCGCTCGAGGAAGTCGAAGATCTCCGGCTCGAAGATGTAGCGGCCCAGGGTCGCCAGGTTGGAGGGCGCGTTGTCGCGGTCCGGTTTCTCGACGAGGCCGTTGACCAGGTAGACGTCGTTGATCCGTTTGCCCCTGATCACGCCGTAGCTGCTGATGCGCTCGGGTGGGACCTCCTTCACGGCGAGAATCGACGCGCTGTACTTCTCGTACTGGTCCATCAGCTGGCCCACGCACGGCCGTTCGGAGACCACCAGGTCGTCGCCGTAGAGCACCGCGAAGGGCTCGTCGCCGATGTGCTTCCGGGCCTTGAGGATGGCGTGGCCGGTACCCAGGGGCTCCTTCTGCCTGACGTAGTGGATGTCGGCCATGGCCTCGATGCGCTCCAGGGTTTCGAGCATCGGGTGGTCTTCCCGCTCCCGCAGCGCGTGGTGGATCTCGATATTCCGGTCGAAGTGGTCTTCGATCGCACGCTTTCCCCGGCCGGTGATGATGAGGATGTCCTCTATTCCCGCGTCGACCAGCTCCTCGATGATGTACTGAATAGCTGGCTTGTCCACGATGGGCATCATTTCCTTTGGCAGGGCCTTGGTCGCCGGTAGCATCCGGCTTCCGTGTCCCGCCGCCGGGATCACTGCCTTCCTGATTCTCAATGCCGCCTCCCTATCGGTCGATTCCGGATAGCCGGGGGACGCGTTCCAACGCGAACCCCCCGGCACACCTCACGGTTGTGAACCTGTAAACTCATACAATAACACATCTTTGCGCATTCTTGTCAAGGAAGACGTCATCATCGGGCCCCATGGAAGGCCTTCGGACACGCACAAGCTGCGCGGTGACCCGTCTCGGGCGGGTTCCAGACACCCCCAAAGCTCTTGACTTTGCCATCTTATTGGTTTAGTTTCAACGTGCTGCGTCCATGAGGCCTCTAACCGGACGCGGCACTCCGTCGGGTCCCACCGTCGGAGGTGTTTCAGGCCCATCCTGCCGCGCTGTTGTGGCAGCCGCACCGGGCTCCTGGAGACGGCGTTCTCTCCCGAGAATCCTCGCCTAATCTGCGAGCCGAGATCGTCCAGCCCTCTTCTGTGTCGGATCCCCCACCGATTCGAACGGAGTTCCCTGAATGTCGTCTTCACCAGGGGCGAGACCATTCCGTCTGGGCGCCCTGGCCTCTGGCGGCGGCACGAACCTCCAGGCCATTATGGATCGGTGCGCCTCGGGGGAGCTCCCGGCGCAAGTTGCGGTGGTAGTCAGCAACAACAGCGGCTCGGGGGCGCTGGAGCGTGCACACAAGGCCGGGATCCCGTCGTGCCACCTCAGTGGCGCGACTCACCGGGACCCCGACGCGCTGGACCGAGTGATCGATGATACGCTCAGGTCTCACGGCGTGGATCTGGTATTGCTTTCGGGGTATATGAAGAAGCTCGGGCCTGTTACGTTGGAGTCCTACCGGAACCGCGTGCTGAACATCCATCCCGCCCTGCTGCCCTCGTTCGGTGGCAAGGGGATGTACGGGCTCCGCGTGCATCAGGCCGTGCTCGACAGCGGGGTCCGCGTGACGGGGGTGACGGTCCACCTGGCGGACAGGGCCTACGATGAGGGGCCGATCGTCGTCCAGGACACCGTGCGTGTGCGGCAGGACGATACGCCCGAAACTTTGGCGGCGAGGGTTCTGGAGATCGAGCACAGCCTGTATTCGGAGGCCGTGCGGCTTTTTGCGGAAGGAAGGATCACCGTCGACGGACGACGGGTCCACATACGGGAAGAACCACGCGTTTCATGACCAAGACAGCGAGGGGTGGAGTATGGACGAGGCTTTGACGGAAACCAGGCTGGATGGCGTTCCCCTTTTCGCCCGTGGGAAGGTGCGGGATGTCTACGATCTGGGAGACCAGTTGCTGATTGTGGCTTCCGACAGGATATCGGCATTCGACGTGGTGATGCCCAACGGCATACCCGGGAAAGGCAAGATCCTGACCGAGATGTCGCTGTTCTGGTTCCAGCAGCTTGCCGATGTGGTCAGACACCACCTGGTGACGGCAGACCTGGACGAGTATCCCGACCTTCTGCAACCCTACCGGGACCAGCTCGAGGGGCGCTCGATGCTCGTGGTGAAGGCTGAGCGTATCGACGTGGAATGCGTGGCGAGGGGTTATCTGGCGGGATCAGGCTGGAAGGGCTACCAGGAAAACGGCCAGGTTTGCGGGATTCTGCTTCCTTCGGGGCTGCAGGAGTCCAGCCGGCTGGACGGGCCCATCTTCACCCCCGCCACCAAGGCCGAAGAGGGCCACGACGAGAACATATCGTTTGAGCGCATGTGCGAGGTCGTGGACCCCGACCTGGCCGGAAGGATGAAGGACCTGACTCTGGAGATCTACGGCAGGGCCCGTGAGTACGCCGAGGGGAAGGGCGTGATCATCGCCGACACCAAGTTCGAGTTCGGGTTATCGGACGGCGAGGTCATCCTCATCGACGAGGTCCTGTCACCTGACTCGTCGCGGTTCTGGGACCGGGATCTCTACGCGCCGGGCCGGTCGCAGGACAGCTTCGACAAGCAGTTCCTGAGGGACTATCTGGAAACGCTCGACTGGGACAAGACCCCGCCGGCTCCGGATTTGCCGGAGGAGGTTATCGCGAAGACCCTGGACAAGTACCGCGAGGCTCGGGATCGCCTGTTGGGTTGAGCGGATCCGGGTGGGTTCGGGCGAGGCCCGTCGGAGAATACACACCGTCCTGCCGTAGGGGGATTTGACATCTATGAGATTCTCTCTTGCATCGCTGCTCTCCAACGACATCGGGATCGATCTCGGCACCGCAAATACTTTGGTCTACGTAAAGGGCCAGAATATCGTGGTCGATGAGCCATCCATCGTGGCCCTGGACCGTCAGACCAGAAAGCCGTTGGCCATCGGTGCGGGCGCGAAGGAAATGATGGGACGCGAGAACCCCGATATCGAGGTCGTTCGACCCCTCAGGGACGGCGTGATCGCGGATTTCGATGTAACAGAGGAGATGCTGCGGTTCTTCATCCGAAGGGTCCAGAAGAACAAGCTGCTGGTCCGTCCGCGCATCGTGATCTGTGTTCCGTCGGGGGTCACCCCCGTGGAGATGCGGGCCGTTCGCGAGTCGGCCGAGCGGGCGGGGGCCCGGGAGGTCTACCTAATCAAGGAGCCCATGGCCGCCGCTATCGGGATCGGGCTGCCCGTCGAGAAGCCCGTGGGGTCCATGGTGATCGACATCGGAGGAGGAACCACCGAGATCGCCGTGATCGCGCTGTCGGGCATCGTGACCTGGCGGTCGATCAAGACGGCGGGAGACGAGATGAACGAGGCGATCTCCCAATTCCTCAAGCGTAAACACAATCTGCTGGTGGGGGAGCGAAGCGCGGAGCAGATCAAGTGCGCCGTAGGATCTGCCGGTCCCCTGGAGGGCGGGGAGATCCAGCACCCGTGCAGGGGGCTGGACCTGGTGTCTTCCATCCCCAAGACCATCATCGTGGATTCGTCCGAGATCCGGGAGGCCCTCCGCGAGGCCGTCGATTCCATCATTGACTCCGTTCGGCAGACCCTGGAGCAGACACCTCCCGAGCTGGCGGCCGACATCCTGGACCGCGGCATCATTATGACCGGCGGTGGAGCGCTGCTTCGAGGGCTGGATCGTCTGCTTGTCGAGGAGACGAGCCTGCCGGTCATCGTGGCCGAGGAGCCACTCACCTGTGTGGTGAGGGGTACGGGCAAGGTGCTGGAGAATATCGGCGCCTACCAGAAGGTTCTGATGTAGCCGGGTCTGAAACTATGCAGCGTCTCTACCACTTCCTGAGCAGCAACCCGTCCTACGTGGTGCTGGGCCTGGCCATCCTGCTCTCGCTGGTGCTGATGGCCCTGGGGCCGTCGGATCAGGTGGCCCTCGCACGAGGGGTCACGACAGGCCTGCTGAAGGTCGGCCACGTGGTGTTCGCCTGGCCGATGGACATCTCCGAGCTGCGCCACCAGAACCAGGTTCTGCGGGAGCAGAATGTCCGTCTCTCCCTGGAGCTGATGAAGCTGCGGGAGGCCCGACTGGAGAACGCGCGGCTTCGCGGCCTTCTCCAGTTCCGATCCCGGGCCTCCGCGGCCGATGCCCACCTTGCGGCGCGCGTGATCGCCCGAGACCCGGACCGCATTCCCAACACGATCCTCATCGACGTAGGACGCACAGACGGGGTCTCACAGCGGATGCCCGTGGTGACCGCCGACGGCCTGGTGGGGCGTGTGCTCGAGGTGCACGCGAGCACGGCCGTGGTGCTTCTGCTTCTGGATCGGAATTGCCGGGTGAGTGCCGTAATTCAGCGGGAGGGGCGGGCCCAGGGCATTGTGACCTGTGAAAACGGGATGTTCTACTTGAAGAACGTGAAGGTGAGAACCCAGGTCGAACCGGGAGATGTGGTGGTTTCGTCCGGCCTGGGCGGCATCTTTCCCAAGGGCCTGCTGGTGGGACAGGTCGCGGAGGTCGTGCAGGAGGAGACCGGGCTCTTTCAGGAGGTGGTCCTGACACCCGGCGCGAAGTTCATCAACTTGGAAGAGGCCTTCGTGCTGACGGGGTTTGGGATCGGAGGCGGTTCCGGCCCGTCGTGAACGGACCTAGGCTTCCGTGGCCTTCTTGATCTCCCTGAGGCGGGTGCCCTCGGGGGATTTTTTATAGTGGGGATCCAGGGGGTAGCACCCGGAGACGAGGCCGTTCCGGGGCGCCGTGGTGCAGTCGCCGAAGGTGCGGCAGATCTTGCGTGTTTGGAGATGTCCCCGCTCCAGTACGTCCCGAGGCATCTCGGGGTATGACAGGACCATGCGGCCCAGTCCCACGAAATCGGCCCTTCCGGATCGCACCACGTGCTGAGCGACGTGGGGAAGGTACTCCTGCAGGTAGGTGTAGGCCGATCCGACGATGAGAAGGTCCGTATAACGTTCCTTGATGCGGCCGACGGCGTCGATCTGACGGGCCACGCCCACGAGGGGATCTTCGGGCGGACGGTAGCCGTCGGAGGGTGGGTAGTAAGCCGGCCGCTGAATGTGAGGGTTGTAGTAGGGGCTGCCGGCCGAGAGGTTGACCAGCCTGATGTTCAGCTCCTCGAGGAGATCGAGGAACGCGAAGGTCTCGGAGAGATCCGGACGAGTGGGATCGTCGGGGTCGACCCCGAAACCGTACCGGTAGGGGAGGCAGGATCGGAACTCGTCCGGGATCCCCGGTCCGAGCGTGCGACCCTCGGTGAGGTCGGGGTCGGGCCGGTAGGACACGAGGTCGAAGGCGCTCAGGCGCACGCCGATGGCCAGACCCGGCGCGAGGGCGCGGATGCCCTCCACAATCTCACGCAGGAACCGGGTGCGGTTCTCGAAGGAACCCCCGTAGGGCCCCTCGCGGGTGAAGGCGCCCAGGAACTCGTGCCCCAGGTAGCCGTGGCAGTGCTTGACGTCGACGAAGTCGTAGCCCAGGTCGTGGGCGATTCCGCCGGCCGCATGGAAATCCTCGATGATCCCCCGTATCTCGCCGTCGCTCAGGACCGGATGGTCGGGCCCCAACCCGAACTTGGCGTCAAGAATGGGGTGAGGGTAGACGATCTTCGGCTCCATCTTGAGCTTGTCGTTCGGGCGGCAGAAGCGTCCCGAGTGGGTCAGCTGGAGGCCGACCAGCAGGTCGTCCGTTGAACCCACCCGATCGCGATGGGCCTCGAGCAGGGCTTCGCGCAGACGCCCCAGTCCATCGCGGGTGTGCTCCGCCGCGCATAGCTGGTTGGGATTGGCACGTCCCTCGTGGCGGACCGCAACGGCCTCTCCCCCCCAGATGAGTTTGGCGCCGCTGAGACCGAAGTTCCGCCAGCGGCGGAAGACCGATTCGGTGGGGTTTCCGTCGGGTGTGCCATCCCAGCCTTCCATAGGCTGGATGGCGAAGCGGTTCCCGATGCTGCGCCCTTCGACCGCGCAGGGCGCAGCGAGGGGCGAGTCCGGGGCGGTCTGTATCTCGTCATCGCATGGCAGATCCAAGCCCAGCGAATCGAGGTGGGCGCGGAAATCGTCTACGGACTTGAGGTGCCCGATGCGGGCCACGGCTTCCAGATCCATCGGTTCTCCGGTGGTTGGGCTGCGGTGGATGGCACGAGGCGTCCGAAAGGATGGGCGGTCGCGCCTCATTGGAGATCTGACAGAGGGTCTGACCCAATATAGTGCAGGGCGCTGAACAGCGCAATTCCCCGATTTGAAGGAGGCATCCATGCAGACCACAGGGGGCAACAGGACCTGGGACTCCAGGGAGGCATTCGCCCGGTGCACGGGCAAAGGCGTGTCGGACGAGGAGCAGGGGGTCGGCCTGGCCAGAGGCGTG
>JASLMQ010000724.1 GCA_030746455.1 Candidatus Latescibacterota bacterium | reverse complement strand
CTCATCTGCCTCTGAGACCGCCCTGCGCATGCCCAAGGCAAGAGTCCACAGGAAAGCCGGATGCGGGAAAACCGCCCGTCCGGTTTGACGAGGGGGAGGGGCTACTCACCCCTCTCTACTCTACCGTCTTTCGTAGTTCCGATCTTGGCTCTTCGCGGCTAACCAGACAGCCGGACCTCGATATCCACCGCCCCAATCCAGTCGGGAATCTTCGGACCGTCCCCCCGGCATGCGTCGAACACGTAGAGGATCGTGTCGGTAGCGATCTCCATCATCTCCACGTACCCGGAAGACATCCCCGGATAAACCACGGTCTCGTTCCCCCATGTGTGACCGCCATCGACACTGAATTGGATGCTGCACCCCTGAGAGGGACGCGCGGTCCTCCCGTAGGCTAGCGCAAGCACGCCGTTGGACAGGGCAAGCAGCCGCGGACACCCCCCTGCGGCCGAATCGATCCGCTCCTGCTTGCACCACGTCTCGCCTCCATCGGTGGAGCGCGCTACGTAGAGCGGCTGGGTGCGAGCCTCGCTCGTGGTGTGGTACTGACCGTCCTTGAGATCCGTGAACCGAAGATCGTGGTAGCTGTCGACTGGACCCACCGGGGTGGCGTTCACCCCGGTCCTGAGTGCGCACACCAGGTCGCCGTCGGGCAGCAGCGCAATGCTGGGCTCCGCAAAGCCCTGGGGGATGCCATCCAGCACGCTCGGGTCGTCGGCCTCCAGCGAAGCCATCGAGGCGATCGTGGACACATAGTCCCAGCTGGCGCCGTCGTCGACCGACCGGATCAGGATCGAGCGCCACTTGATCCGGGTCGTGGTGAAGCGGGTATCCGCCTCGAAGTTCGCCATCACCGCGGCAATGAGGTCGCCGTTGGGCATCGTCAGGAAGTCCGTGTGGAAACATGGGCCGTCGATGACGTCCGTCGGGCCCTGGTCGGCATACCCCGTGAAGATCTGCGGACACCTGATCGTGATCGGTTCCTCCGCAACCGTCTCCCAGTGGTCCCCGGAGATCCACCGTTTGCCGGTGTACACGCCCTCCTGCCCCTCTGCGGCGTGCGTCCTGGCGAACATCGCCAAGGCGGTCCCGTCGTAAAGCACCCCCTTGCTGGATGGCTTGCCCTTGTAGGGGTGGGGCGCGACAGGACGCCAGGTCTTGCCGTCATCCGAAGACCGGATCGCGGAGAAGTAGAGATCCCCCGCCCGGATGGTGTCGAGCAGCTCCGGGTTCTCCCTGAAGTCATAGCCGGGCGTGAGGTCCGAGTCGGCAACACCGATCTTCTTGCTTCCGGTCATGACCATAGAGCCGTCCGCGAACCGATGCAAAGACGGGTAGTAGGCGTCCCGCATGATGATCCGCTCTTGCCCGATCTCGACGGCAACGTCACAATCCCTCGGCCGGCCCATATCCTGATCTCCTGAGTAGAGGCATGTTCCGGTTCTGACGGTGGTTCCTGGAGAAATGGGAAGTCGTAAGGCCGCTTTCAGCATTCAGCGATCAGCTGTCAGCTGAACCAAGTAGACGGATGCGCCAGCAGGTGACTTCCCTAGCGGGCGCACGCTGGCGCGCTGCGCGCCGGTTCTGCTGCCTGCCCTCCGGCTTGTCCACCGTAGCCTTGGCGAAGGTGGAAGCCTCGGGCGGAGGAGGGAAGGCTGACCGCTGATGGCTGGTCATCCCTTCTGCCATCACTTGGAACTCAAGAGACTTCCGAACCTCTACCTAGACCTCGTACTCGGCGTACTCATAGGTACACGGCGGCCCCGACGCGACCCGGAGCCTGCGCTGTGCCGGCATCCCGATCATCGACCACAGGGTCGTGGAGTCGTGCGCGCCGCCGTGCCTACACGGGGCCCACGGCTCGTGGCTGGACAGGATCCGCTCGATGTCCTCCGGAGCCTCTGGCGGATCCGTCTGCTCGACCCATCGGAGATAACCGTGTCGATAGACCGAGATCGGCTTCTGTCCAGGCGCCCGCATATCGGCGTCCTTCAGGCGGTCACTTGCATAGTGGTTCGCTGCGTAGACGAACGGATTACCCAGGTCACGAACTGAAACCAGTGGTACTGCCGCCTCCAGAACGCAGGCATCCCCGGCCGTGTCGTTCACAACGACGTTGAAGCCCTTGCCGGTCAGCGGCACCGTATCGATCCGGGCCAGGAGCTCGCACACGCTCCCACAGTGGCGCATCAGGTGGTAAGCCCACAGCCGGATATCCAGTCGCTCGCCCGTTTTGTCGAACACCGATCCGACCGAGTTGTGCCCGTTGACCAGCCCGGCGCTGTTCATGGCGTCCAGCCCGCTCACCCAGCCCGTATAGGTCACCTGGATCAGGCCGTGGCCGTCATCCGGCACCGTCTTGCGCACGATGAAGCGCCTGTCGTCCGGAGTCCCATCGTTGTTCTTCCCGAGTATCGGCCCGTCCGGTCCACCGGAAATGGCCATGGACGTACAGCCGGGAGAGGGCCTTGGGCCGGTGAAGGTGTTGACCTGGTTCAGGCGGAGCAGCGCGCTCAGGGGTGCCCCAGATCCCTCGGCCAGTCCCACGAGCTCGTCCAGAATATCGGGCACGAAGCGTTCGAGCACGCCCCGCGTCCGGCCGACGAAGGCCTCGACCTCCTCGGTCTCTTCGCCAATCCGAAACGCTTCGACATTGTTGAGGATGTCTGCCTTCGCCTGCTCGCCGTACTGCCGGCCCATCTCTCTTGCCGAGCCACGGCACTCGATGTATGGGAGCGTATGGATCTTCATGGCGTTCTCGACGACTCCCGAGCATGTTGGCGCAGCTTCTCTCTCACTTCCATTGCATCGCCAATGAAAGGCCACATCAGGTCGCTGTAGAATCGATGGCCGCCATCCGCGTAGGCCTGGCGGAAATGGCGGCCAACCTCGGCGGTCTCGTAGATCACTCGTAGCCCTTCAACTGCGCGATCCACCTCGTCTGTGGCCTTCAGCGGGTCCTTCCTGCCATGTACCGCAAGGAAGTGCCTGGGAGCGATCAGCCCGGCCACATCCCAGAACTCGCCGAAGGCCATGATGCCCGGTACGGCGTTGCAGTGGTGATGCTGGATCTTGCCATTGAGCCCGACGAATGGTGAGTACGAGCAACTCGCCATAGCAATCCCGATACGGGTGTCACAGGCCGCCGCGAAGGTAGTGAGGACTCCGCCTCCGGAGTTGCCCATCATCAGGATGTCACGGCTATCGACCTCTTCAAGCTCGGAGGCCCAATCGATGATGCGCTGCATGTCCCACACACGTTCGCCGATCGACGAGCGCCCGGCCAGAAGCCCGTGCATGAAGTGGCTCGTACAATCGGATCCATCGAACCTCCCGAACAGATCGGTCACGCATCCCCGCGCCAACCCACGGGTTGCGGGGGCAATGGCGAGAAAGCCATGACGAGCGGCCTGAACGGCCACGTCTCGGTCTTCTTCCTCGATCACCTGTGCGTGCTTCTCGTTGCGAGCCACGCCGGCGGATGTGTCTGGGCCGATTCGGTCATGACCGTGGGGCGTGATGACGAGAGGGAGCTTGCCGCCATCCTTCGGCCTGAGCAACCAGAAGGGAACCTGAACGTCGGGCTCGGTTTCGATGGTGCAGCTCTGGCGAGTGTGATCGCCGCAGTCCTGCGCTTTGCCAAGCACGACGGAAGGTGAGTGGCCTGCGAGCTGGTCCTGCATCAGATCAAGACCCAGAAGCGAGCACAGCTCGGGACGTGCCTGTGCTTGCCATCTGCGAACGGTGTCTGGTGTCGTGGCCCGGCAGGCCCACTTGCGGCTGCCCGGATCGTACAGGCGCCGCAGGAATCGGTCGACATCCGGCGGATAGGTGGGGGATTCGCAGTCTTCCGTCATTCTCCGGTCTCCGTCGAGAATCCGTATGAGCCGCTTGCGCCCTCGCGCCGGCCCAACGCTCCAGTCAGCCGCTTCCCCCGAACGTGATCACAAGCTCAGGTCCCTCTCCGTATGCTTCCCCCGCATAGCCACCCAGACGCCCGACGACGTCGAATCCATGCCCGGTGATCAGCCGCTCGAATTCATCGGGGTAGTAACACCGCATCACGATCTTCAGTGTCGCTTCATCCGAAAGCCTGTTGTCACAGTATCGTCGATAGGTCAGCTCCGGGTACAGAACCATCCGTTCCGGATCCATACGAGCGTTCCGGCCGTGGCAGGTGACGCGGTCACCTTCGGTCTCTGTTTCCCAGCAGGAATACTCCTCTGTGTTCACCCACTCCCGACGCATCGTATCCGAGTCGCGATTGGGATTGAACACGTTCAGAATGCACTTCCCTCCCGAGGATAGGTGCTCGCGGATCGTGTCGAACAGCCCATCGACTTCATCATCCGTCTCGAGATTCTGGAGTACGCGGAACGGGGCGATGATCAGATCGAACTCTCTGGAGAGGCTAAGGTCGGTGATGTCACCAACCTCGACGCGTGCCCGATTACCCGGGACGTTCTCCCTCGCCAGCTTCTCCTCGCAGATCGAGATCATTGCTGAGGATGCGTCGACGCCGTGGATATAGCCGCACGCCGCACTCAGAGGAACGAGAACGCGGCCAGTGCCACATCCCAGCTCGAGGACCGCTGCGTCCCGTGCCGGGATCCTCTCCCGGTAGAAATCGATGTCGTTCGGCTTTCCCGGGCTAAGATCATAGAACCGGGCCGCGTCGCCTCGAATGTCTATAGGCACGAATCCGTTTCCCCAGGTAGGCCGCGCCCTGGCGGGGCAGCCGCTTCAGACCTCAGTTACGGGACGCTCATCCATATAGAATGGGTTGCAGGAAGAGCCGTTCCCCGGAGTCGTCCTCCACCTCTATGCGAACGTACTTGGCGTACGGTCTTCCGCCCTTCTGCGGGATCTCCCAAGTCGCGCGCTCTCCGTTGACCTCCGCTACGATCCCGGCCTCGGCGATGAACCGGATGGTCGCGGCGGCGTTGACCGCGATCGAGACCGCCGACTCCGTCGCCGACAGATCCGTGACCGTCAGACCGCTGTCCTTCAGGCATCCGTAGAATCGCCCCTGCCGGTAGGCCCTGAGGCAATCGCCTTCGGTGAACTCGGATACCAGCAGTACGTTTCTCCCGTTCCAGTTCGTGCCTCGTGCGACGCTGTGATCGGGCACGCTGACTCCCCAGCATCTCCGCCCTGTCGACAGGATCCGATCCCACAGGTTCAGGGAGAATCCGGGCTCCGACTCGTCCGGCGGCTCGTACCCTTCGGACTCGAACCAGTCCCTTCTCGCGGAGTAGTCGTTGTAGACCTCGATCCCCAGGACGCCCTCGTCGAAGTCCAGCATCTCCAGCACCTGCTCTTCGGGGAGCTTGGAGAACCAGGTCGGGTGGTTGATCGTGATGCCCCCACCGTCAGGATAGACGAGGCCCCCGATCATGCCCTCGAAGGCCTCCTGCCACGTGCCGCCGAATCCTACACAAAAGCCGTGTCGCCTCAGATGATAGCGTTCCTTGGGGTCGATGTTCCCGGAGATGAATGCCGATCCGGGACTGCAGATGTGGCTCCCGGAGTTGCTGAACCCGTGATGCTCGGCATTCGGGCTGATGATGGCATCGTCCGGAATGTAGGTGAAGGCCTTTCCGCCCTCCTGGAACGGGACCTCCGAGCGGAACGGCTCATCGAGATCTTCCCGCCAGGTGATGATGTCGTTCCAGTTGATCGGGGGGGCCAGCGTGGATCCATCTTCCATCCTCGCGGGCCAGTGCTGGCGCAGCCGGAAGTCGCTGGGCCGGGTGTCAGGGCCGTAGGGGGCCGATGGGTAGTAGTTCGAGATGGGGAAGTGCCTGATTCCGTACCGGTACCCGTTCTCCAGTGTCTCCTGGTTCGTCATGTGCATGTGGGTCGCGGACCCGAGCCTCAGAACCGTCGACCAGTCTATACCTTCGTACGGGTTCAGCACGGCCATCCTCTCGCTCAGGACAACGCCTCCTTGTTCGCTTCCAGGAACGCCCGCGCTCCGTCGAGGAAGAAGTTCGTGGCGCGCTGACCGACGATTACTTCGTCGAAGTAGGCCTTGCCGCGGGCGTGGGCGGCCTCTCTCACCCTGGCTTCGAACTCCTTGACCTTGGGGTGGTCGATCTCGCCGGGGAATCCGAGGGAAAGCGAAGCGTCCGCGCGGCCAACATAGTAGGCGTCGATGCCGTCCACGTCCATAATCTCGTCGATATTGTCCATCGCCGCGATGTGCTCCAGGAACGCGACGACGACAATCTGGGCATTGGCCTCTTCGATCTGCTCGGGACTCGCGTAGTCCTGAAACGCCACCCAACGCGGGGCGCCGCCGATACCGCGCTTGCCGATCGGATGAAAACGACACGCGTCGACCACCTTCTGTGCGTCTCCCTTCGTGTCGATACCCGGCGCGAAGACCCCCAGTACGCCCCTGTCCAGGTAGCTCTGGATCGTTGAGGACTCGATGTTCGGAACACGGGCGACCGGAGTCACACCAGCCAGCTCCGCGACCCGACACAGGTCGTCCAGGTTCTCTGGAGTAAAAGTGCCGTGTTCCCCGTCGAAGATCACGCAATCCAGACCTGCCATCCCCATCAGCTCGACGAGCGTGGCGGACGGAAAGTAGAGCTGGCACAGCGACGTCCTTCGGCCTGCCCTCATGTTGGCCAGCAGCTTGTTCGTCATCATCATTGTCTCCTGAGATGTGCTCGGCTTAGCGGGTCAGGGTTGTGCGATCCGGAACTCGTCCATAGAAATCCGGCCCATGACCTCCCTGGAGAACCCGGCGAACGAGAAGCCGTAGCTCGCCGCCTGGCTCAGGAGGGAGTCCAGGGCCCTGGGGTCCTCTGGATCGCGAGACCAGCTTCGGTGCCACAGGGCTTCGTCGTTCCGAAGCGTGAAGCGATTGGGCTCCGAGGGCCAATGGCCATCCGATATGGCGAGCGGATGGCTCGTGTAATGCCATCGTGTGGCCTCACTGTGAACCCAGAAGAAGCAGTGGGCGCCGTCGAGCTGAAGATCATCTCCCCTCAGATAGACCGAGACCTCCGCTTCCCGCAGGTCGATCGGATCGGCATCGACCCACTTTCTGTAGAAGATGAGCGGCAGAATCGACAGAGGGTTCTCAGGCGTATCGGCGCTCCAGCGGGTGTGATCCGACCACACATAGCCGGAGTCGTCCACGCCGCCGCCCTTCTCCCAGGGCGTCAGGATGAACACATTGCTCCCGGACACGACGCTGGCGTGGTAGTCGTACGAGCACCAGCCTTCAGGGCCCTTGTCGAAGCCGTTCTTCACCATGATCTGAACCCCCTGGTGAGTTCGTGTGCTGTCCGCTATCCTATCTTCTCCAGCTGCCGGGGAGGGCTGAGGCCACCGCAGCAGCAGAACATGTGGTTCGGCTTCATATGGAGCTTCGCCTCCAGCATGTTCCAGAGCTCCGGATGCTCGGTACAGAGCGCGAAGGGGGTTTTCGGGCTAATCCGCTGAACCTCATCCAGGTAGTGCGCGTAGATCTCCGCTCGCACGTCGAGCGGGAAGGGGGCGTGGTGGGCATCCTTCAGTGCATCCGCCTCCTCCCTCATGCGGCGCATGTGCGTCTCGTCCATCATAGAGGCGTCGAACATCGTCTCGAACTCCTCGGCCTCCATCATGGCCAGCACCCACCCTCGCAGCACCTCGGGCTCCACCCGCTCGAAGAGTAGCTCCAGCATCTCGGTCGTCTCCCTGCGCCAGTCGGCGACAGGGATGATCGGAGAGAACCCGGCCCGCACGGTGAATCCCTGCTCCTGACAGAAGCGCATCGCCTCGATGCGTTCGGCCAGAGAAGGGGAGTCCCGCTCGATGACACGCGCCTGGGTGTCCATGGACAGCGTCCAGTTGATCGGGACGTGCTCCCGGCAGGGCAGGTCGGCAAGCCATTCCACATTGTCGCTGCGCGTATAGAGCAGCAGATACTTGTCGTATTCGGCAAAACACCTCGCAAGCACCTCCGAGGCCCCGTATTCGGGCTCGAAGGCGAGGATGTCGCTGTGCAGGTCGTAGCGATACAGCTTCTGCTCGGGCCGCTCCTCGAACATCCGCGCCAGCCGTTCGCAGAAGGCCTCGATGTCCACCATGAGGTTCACAATGAACCCCTGACCACAGTAGTCGCACTTGTGCACGCAGCCGCCCAGGGTATGGATCCCCCACCCCCCCTGGCAGACGTAGTAATCTGAATTGGGAGTCAACAGGCTGCGCCGGCTGAAGCAGTAGTCCTCACCCACGCCGCAGAACAGCCTGTTCAGCCGCTTGGCGTGAGGATTCTTAAGCTCCCGATCCGACGACTCACGGTCGGCCTCGTCCCACACGAATGTGTTGAATACCATCACGGGATCGTGGGCCTGTTTGAGGTGCCCCTGGCGTACCCTGCCGTGCCCCCCGTCCGTGAACTGCACCAGATCCTCGGTCGCTCCCGCGACATCGATGATCTCCTGGACATCGTCGAGGCCGACGCGCGGCACGTCTTCTTCCGCGATTCCCATCGCGTCCAGCATGCGCTGCATGCGGGAGACGGCCTGCGGGTTGTCATACACCCGTTCGTGAACGTACACGGCCCTGGGTTGCAGCGAGTACATGCAGATCTCCTTCCCAATTCCCTATTGCCTGCTCAAGCGTCATAGCGCCCAAACTGCTTTGCGGCATCATACATCGCGGAGATGTGCTCGACCGGCGTGCAGGGGGCAGCCGAACCATCCGGCATCGTAGGAGTTCTGGAAGTCGACGGAGAGCGACCAACCATCCTTCGGCGGACCCATCTCCCTGTCGCAGAGCACGTTGTATCGACACCACTTCTGGTAGGCGAGCTGGCACTGGATCTGGGCCTCGGGGTCGCTGAAGAAGTCCTCGAACGTGTAGCCCGTGGTGTTGAGGTCCGGATTCTGGATCAGGTTGCGCACGCTGCCGTGGATCGACACCGGCACCCGCGTGGGGTGGCCCTTGTGGTACGCA
The DNA here is from genome assembly GCA_030746455.1 of Candidatus Latescibacterota bacterium. The sequence continues at coordinate 9,123 of JASLMQ010000724.1, read as the reverse complement.
TCCCACACGTCGGCCACTTCAGCGTTGTGCCTCTCGAAGTCGGGCAGGTTATCCAGAAACCACGACATCTCAGCTCTTCCTTGTCAATCCGGCATCTGCGTAGCCGGACGAAGGGCCATCTGTCACCCCTCGAACCAGACCGGGCTGCTCCAAGCGCGGTGCCCGTCTGTCTGGGTCACGCGCACCACATACCACTCGGGTCCGCTCCCATCGCCAGGATCAGCCCTGAGTGTGCCTTCCCAGTGCTCACCCGAGGGCGCCTCGCCATCGACGCCTTCTCCCCCGCGTACCAGCTCAACACGCTCCAGGGGCGCGCTCCCTTCGGCCTCCACCTTGAACGCCCTCGGTGTGCCCGTCGGCACGACGCTCCCCATCGTGTGTCCCGACACGTCAATCCCCAGGGCGATCCGCGCACCCGATGTCGCATAGACCCGCCGGTTCGCGACCGCGTCACGGATCGCCTCCCGGCTCACCTCGTTCGCCAGCACCGCCATGAACCCCGCGGGCTGGATCACCTGCGGCTCGGGCTCCGGATTGCCCGGCATCGAATCGTGAGTGTCGCTCCCCCCCACCAGTCCGAAACGGAATCCCTCATTCATCAATCCGAACAACCGCAACTCCTCCTCCTTCGAGCCGATCTGCTTCTGCCAGACCTCCGCGAGGACCTCCCTGTCGTAGTTGAGCGTGTGGAAGTGCCCCGTCACGAACCCGCCGAAACGATGGACCGTTGCGTAGAAGTCGTCCAGGTCGCGGCAGCGAATCGTGTCCGGATGGTATCGGTCCGCGATGCGCGGATCGAGCGCGGGAGGGCGCTCCTCGAAGAAGATGGGCGGCACCCCCTCGTGGTCGATGAAGTAGCCATTCCGATGGCTTGCGTCGGGGGGCGCGCCGAACTCGATCCCCGCGATGGCCACGAACTCACCCGGGCTCGAGCACCGGTCCGCCGCGGCCTTCACCTGGTCCCACGTGTCGCCCAGGCAGGTGTTGTAGCTGAAGAGCATCGCCGCCGCGAAATCGTAGTTCGACATCTCTCTAGCATAGGCGTAGAAGTCATCCAGCGGCCGCTGGTTGAACGCCATCCCATGGATGTCGCCCCAGAGGATGCCTGGCGTTGGCCGCGTGTTCTCTGGCGCGAGCCTCGGGAGTTCACCGCTCACCTCGAGGGAGACGCACAGGACCTCGGACGTCGCGGCCTCGTAGTCCAGCGCCGGCTGAAAATCGCGATAGGTCTTGTACCCCGTGGCCGCGAACGACTGGCCCGGATATCCCTCGAGCAGCCAGAATCGGAAGACGTCGATCGGATGCCTGGGGAAGGCCCACTGGCCGGAACCGGCCCCCAGTGTCACCGTCAACGTGTCGTCCTGCGCCATCCCGGAGGGCAGCATGATCTCACAGACGTTGAGGAACTCCGGAATCGCCGGATACAGCTCGAGCGTCCGCGCCCCGAAGCCTGTGCAGACCACCTCCGCTCTCTTCGCCGATGAAACCTGGACGTAGTTCGCAGCCGTGGGGTCATCACACTGGGGCGGCCCAGCCCACTGGCGGATGTCGAACAGCAACCACAGGTTCCGTCCCGGTTCCAAAGCACCCGGCGGACTGTATGTGAAATCGACGGTCCCCCGACCGCCAGCCGTCAGGGGACCTTCCGTGAGCAGCTCGAACCTTCCGCCGGTCAGTGCGGAATCGACGCTTCCGTTCGACATCAATAGCCTCCGAATTCCTGTGCGGCCTCCGCAAGCGCGTGGACGTTCTCCGGTGGCGTCTCATACACCAGCGAGTTGGACCCGTCGAAGATGTACCCGCCGCCCGGCATGTACGTCTCCAGGCGCTCCCTGGTCATCTTCCGGATCTCATCCGGATTGCTCAGGTAGACCTCGTTCACCGCGTCGACCCCACCCATCAGGGCAAGGCTGTCCCCGTACTTCGCCTTGACCTCTTTCGGCACCGCATCGCCCATCGGCGGAGGGGTCAGCGTCATCATGGCGTCGATTCCGGCGGACACGTACATATCCATGAAATCCGCCATCTTGCCATCGTCGTAGTACACGTAGATGCCATCGTAGCTGTGGACCAGCTCCACGTGGCGTACCACGTGGGGCAGGAACATCTCTTCGTAGATCTTCGGTCCCCACCCGTAGCTCGGCGACGCATAGAACCACCAGGCCTGGAACACCCGCAACCCCTCCTCGAGCACCCTCCGCGTCTCGGCCATCATCGCCTCGGCGCCGATCTCCACGATCTCCCGGAACGCCTCCCTGTCATCGTGATACAGGAACATGAAGTCGTCCGGGCGCATCACATCCCGGCAGTCGATGGGGCTGTAGATGCTCGCCACGAGCAGCCCCTTGTCGCCGATCTGCCGATCCGTCTCCCACGCACCGTCGAACGTCGTCTTCTCAGGATCAGGCTGCATGTACCGGAGCAGGGGGATGTCGCGCTTCGGATCCTTGACCAGCGGCTCCATGATCTCGGGGCCGCTTCCCGATCCCTCCTTGATGATCAGCGCGAACTTCTCGTCGTGAAGGTCTCCCTCCGGCGTGTGGACCGTCCGCTCCCAGTAGTTCCTGTTCCCTCGGACCTCGTGCGCGATCTCCACCGACACGTCGTCGCGCCACGGCGTCCCAACCGGGCTGAAGCAGGGGTGCGGAAACCCGACGCTCGAGTACCACACGTCGATCCCGAACTCGTCGTGTGCCCTCAGAATCTTGTCGAGCAGGGGAACCCCATCGCCATAGTATTTGCGCAGGAACTTCCACATGCGCAGCGGCATGGGAGCACGGTCGGGGATCCCTCCCTTCAGCGCCGTCAGAAGACGTTCCTTCGGTGTCACAGGAGTCCTCCCCTACGCCGTCTGCGCCTCGCGCGCCCTGTAGGCCTCGATGATCGGCGTGTAGGTCCGGTTCAGCTTCTTCATCAGCTCGGGCAAGGGCATGCAGTAAGAGCAGTAGTCCTCGCACTCGTGGTGGTCGCAGGCCTCGCACGCCGCGGTCGCCTCGATCTGCTTGTCAATCCCCTGCGCCATCATCCGCTTCATCCCGAACCGACGATAGTTCAGGTCCAGGATCATCAGATTGCGCGTGGGAACGTCCTCCTTGCACTTGGCCTTGCACTTGTAGCACAGGCGGCAGTACTCATCGTCCCACCGTGCCCGCTCATCGGCCAGCCATTCGAGCTCTTCCGGATTGAGTGGCTCCGGGTTTTGTCCCACCACGACGTTCTGGTCCACCTCCCACATCTTCCACATCCCCACGCAGATCGTGCTGACCTCCTTGTACTGCAGGACCCAGCGGAGGCAGATGTCCGCGTGCTGGAACAGCGATCCCCCGATCGGCTTCATGATCGTCACACCCACGTCGTGCGCCTCCGTGTGCGGGAACAGCTCCGTGGCCGGCTCGTCCTTCACGAAGTTGAACGGAACCAGAAGCACATCGATCATATCGCTCTTGACGGCCTCTGCGAGGACCTCGGGCCGGTGCCCGCTGATGCCGATCCACTGGATCTTGCCCTGCTCCCGAGCCTTCACCAGCGCCTCCATCGCCCCGCCGGGCCCGGTCACCTCGGCCCATTCTTCCGGCGTGATCACGTGGTGGAGCTTGTAGACCTCGATCATGTCGGTCTTGAGCGTCTTCAGGCTCTCCTCAATGGCCGCCATCATCTCGTCGGCCTTCCGTACCGTCGCCTTGGACCCGATGATCACCTCGTCCCGCCGTCCCTCGATCGCCTCGCTCAGGCGTTCCTCGCTCCCGCCCTTGTCGTATCCGCGTGCCGTGTCGAAGTAGTTGATCCCGTTGTCCATCGCGTGCCGCAGAACCTTCACCGCCTCGGGCTTCTCCGCCCGAAAGATGGGAATCCCGCCACAGCCGATCGCCGTCACCTGCAGCCCCGTCCTGCCCAGCCGTCTCATCTGCATATCGCATCCCCCTGTGATCCTCGTGCGCTTCGTGTGCTTCGTGGTGCCAGCTTCTGGGTTAACTTTCCCTTGTGGCAGTACAGAACCTCGGGAGCCCGGGTACCATCGGTGCTCGACCCAAACGCTTGCTGCCCCCGAGTGCGCCGCAGTGGTCGGCCGAACGCCCGGAGTCAGTCAGAACCTCCGCAGCCCGACCAGGTCTCGTGCCTTCATCGGCGTGTACCAGTGCCTGTCCCGGACGTAATCCGGGATTCGTCTGTGGTTGCGATGCCGTTCGATGGCCTCCGCGGCCTCTCCTATCGGCCATCGACACTGACGTTCCGCGTCACGCTCTGCCCCGCGTACATCCCCCCCGGGAGATCGATCCGCACGCGCGACGATCCCTTGCCGCACCTGCGGACGTCCTCCCCGCTCAGTCGCTTGCTCACCGTCACGTTCACCGTCATCTTGCGGTTGCGGGGATTGGCCGCCGTGACCGCCAGCCTCTTCCCCCGCCGGCGAACCATCACCAGGCACGCGCGATCAACACCGACCGCCAGCGCCTTCGAGACCGCGAGGGTCCCCGGCCTGTAGAACGCGATCCCCGTCAGTCGAAGCCCGCGGTGCCGCACGGCCTGCAGGTCGCGCTCGTTGCGCAGCACAGTTACCGGCACGTCGCGTGCATATCGCTTCGCATCCCCCACCGTCACATCGGGAACGACCGTATACGCATACTCCGCCGCCTTCGGCCTCGTGCCGTGATCGATCCACAGCTTGAACAAGTCGTGGGCCACGGAATCATCCGAGGACTGCGAGCTGATCAGCTTCCAGCTCCCCGTCTGATCCCCGGCCCGAAGCCTCAGGTCGGACGCCTCCGGAAAGACATAGGCGACCCCGTCGTGGTGGACCCATGTCGGGCCCTCAAGCGATCGCGTCTCGCCCGACGGAGCGGCAACCGTCTCTCCGTTGCCCGTGACGACCTTTCCGCGCAGGTGGCACTGGTTCACGGCAGTGGCCACCCGGCCGTGGCTCTGGCAGGTGATTCCCGCTCCCAGGCACACGTACTCGTCGTCGAAGAAGAACCAGGCCTTCCGAGCTACGAGCCCGCTCCGCTTGAGGTCGAAGGCCGCCACGCCGTACGCACCGTCAGACACGCCCCCCACGAACGACGTCGTTCCCTTCCGGCGCGGCTCCCCGCTTCGCTCGGGGCCCTGCACGGCTGTCGTCCCGGGGACCTTCCGCCAATCCCAGGCGGGGAAGATGTCCACATATTCCTCGCCGGTCCGGTAGAGGTAATTGCACCCGTCTGCGAGAAGATGGCTCTTGAGCCCTTCGTAACACCCGGAGAGGCCGTCGGTGTTCGCGTTCCGATCCGAATGCATCCGAGCCGAGGCCGTGTACCCTCGCCGGTGATGCATCATCAGATCGGCACGCCAGAAGTGGCGATTGCCCTCCAGCGGAGGTCGGATGCGTTTGGACGTCCGCGCCGCCAGATCACGGAACTCCTGCTCTCGTCCCGTATCGACGCGAAGCATGTGTCTGCACGCGGCCCGGAGGTAGTCCACCCGCTGGCCTGCGCGGGTGATCTCGCGTCCCTTGGCACCGTACTCGGGGGTTCGACCCCTCGCCATCCACTGGGAGCCATCCAGGATGTAGCGCGTCAGGATATCCACCTTCTCCCTAGGGAAGGCGAAGGCCGTTCCGGACAGCAGCGCCGCCAGCCGCGCGCAGTCGGTCGTGAAGTCCGCACCATATCCGTGGTTGTACAGGCACGGACCGTGCTGGTGGAAGCTGAAATCCGGCTGGATGCCCTCTTCGGTCGTGATCCGAATCTCGCGCGAGATGCGACGATACGCCCGTGCCACCCGTCGGGGATCGCGTCTCAAGATCCCTCCAGCGGCCACGATCGACGCATGCCACACCAGGTTCTGACCCGTCGACGTCATCGTGGCGCGATCGACGATCTCCAGGCCCTTCTCGCGCTGTGCGTCGGTCAGCTCGCCGTCGAACAACAAGAGCACCTTCGACATCACGCCGGGCGTGCCGATCGTCTCGTACCACCACGGCCGGATGAAGTCGTGCTTCAGCCAGAAGTCGAGCCCCCTGGAAATCGTCTCCCTGACCTGAATGTCACCGTAAGCAGCCGAGCGGATCGCCCGGTATCCCTGTGCCAGCATCAGGACGCGGTTCAGGTGTTCGAGAGGGCGCCAGTTGACCGTCGACATGTCCGCGTAGTCCACATCGGCCCAGCTGCCGTCACGCTTCTGGGTCTCTACCAGACGGTGTACCTCATCCCGGTCCGGCGCGGCATACAGCGGCCCCAGCAGCCGCTCCCTCACCACCATCATGTCGCGGTATGGCCTGTCAGCCATTGAGTTCTCTCGCCTGCCCTCCGTAGCCAGCGTGCTGGCGGAGGGGGGTCTCACTTCTGACGTCTGACCCCGGGTCACCCGCCTCTTTCACAACCACGCAACCGCCTCTGGGTCTTCAGTACACAAAGCACCGAAGACCTTATTCATCCCCTGCGCAATGGCATCGCAGTCTGCCTCGCTGTACCACGGGTTCACGCGGATCGACACCACCCGATGGAACAGGTCTTCGGCCACGGGGCAGTCCCCCTTCCGGTACTCGGCCGATCCCCCTCGCTCGAGGTAGATCGGGCACGTGTAGGGGCATCCTTCCTCCGTGGCTCCGGACTTCAGCGTGATCGGCAGCATATCCGCCGAGAGGTGCCAGTCCGGCTTCCCGCCCTCGCCCTTCATCCCGCACCCGATGCCCTCGGCGTTCAGCGCCTCCACAACACGGTGCCCCAGCTCGTAGGTCTCGGGGTAGAACCGGATCAGGTAGCCGACCTCGCCCTGCGCGTCGTTCAGCTTCTGGGGCTCGATCTCGCGATACCGTTTGAGCTGCGTCAGGATGCGTTGTTTCGCCTGGCGGTACTGCCTCACCGTCTCCGGCATGCGGCCCAGCTGGACCACGTCGAGCGCTGCCTCCAGATCGGATATCCGGTAGTTCGTGCCGCAGAACAGCTCGCCTTCGTACCGGGGCGGTGCAAACCGATCGGGCCTCCAGAGTCCGCCGCACTCGGCCAGCTGTTGGGCCCGATTGTACAGCCGCTCATCGTCGGTCAGCACGAGGCCGCCCTCCCCGCCGCCGATAATCTTGTAGACCGAGATGCTGAAGCAGCCCAGGTCGCCGAACGTGCCCACGTACTGCCCATCGAACTTCCCGCCGCACGACTGCGCGCAGTCCTCTATCACCTTCAGGTCGTGCTTGCGTGCCACCTCCACAATCGCGCCCATATCGCACACGCTGCCCATCACGTGCGTCGGCGCGAGGGCCACGGTCCTCGGCGTGATGAGGTCTTCGATCTTTCCCGGATCCATCCCCATGGACGTGTCCACGTCGCAGAAGACGGGGATCCCCTTGGCGTGCACGACCTCGGCCGCCGTGGCGTAGAACCCGATGGCGGGGCAGATCACCTCCGTACCCGGCCCGACGCCCGCCGCCACGAAGGCGGAGTGAAGCGCTGCCGTGCCCGAGCTCACCGCCAGCGCGTGCTCGACGCCGAAGGTCTCCCTGGCCAGAGACTCGAGCGCGGTCCGGCTGGGCTCGTGCCGGGGCGAGGTCCGGTAGCTGGACAGGTAGGGCCCCGCCCCCATGTCCTCCTCCGCTACGGCCGACCGGATCCTCGCCAGGGCCTCGTCCGAGAATCCGAATCGCTCCGCCAGGGCCATGAACTCCTCCACCCCGACTTTCGGCTCCTCCTCGGCCTCGATCTGAGGAACCGCCTTCTTCCCTCCGTGAAGTGCCAGCTGCTTATCTGCTTCGGAATGAGACACGTCGACCTCCCAATAGCCGATCAGACGGGCATCACGAAATCACGCCGAATTCCCTGCCCGCCTCGTAACACGCCCGGACGTTCTCCAGGGGGGTGAGCTTGTTGACGAAACCCATAAGCTGAAACCGACCCGGTATCTTGACGGTGGGATTCAGGATCGATCTCATCATCGCACGAATCTCTTCCCTGGTTCCCTGCTCCAGTATGGTGTGATCCATCTGCGCGGCAAAGCTGAAATCCGTACCGTACTGCTCCAGGTGCTTGCCGTGATCCACGAACGGCCCGGGACCGTCGATGCTGGTCACCCCGAGCCGCTTTGCCAGCGAGTCGAAATGCTGCGTCGCGTACCCGCACAGATGCAGCGACCGGTCACCGGTCGTCATCTCCCGGTAGAGCCGCTCGTGACGCGGCATCACGAACCGCTCGTACAGATCCGGGGACAGCAGCTGGATGCTGTCGTCGGGGAAATGGAATCGGTCCGGATTGGCGAGGTCCGGATCACCGTCCCCGTCCAGCCTTCGCCACGCCCTGATGCGAGCGATCGTCATGTCCGTGAACAGATCGAGGAACGCGTGGGCGAACTCGGGATCGTCGTAGAGGTCCATACACAGGGCGTCGATGCCTCGGATCTCGGATCCCTTCGTGAACAGGCCCGTGGTGCCGCCGCCCGGCCGAACCACCTCTACGGGTCGGCCGTGGAACGTCATCCCGTCGGTCAGCTCCCGCAGGGCACAGTACATCCGGTAGCTGTGGCTGCATTCGACCTGCCGATCCGGGTCAAGGTCGCCCAGGTAGCCGAGCAGGTCCTCCTTCGGTACCTCCAGCGGCAGGCCCCAGGCGTAGTCGTCCTCCTGGTAGACCACCTTGCACCCGCAGAAGTCGTTCTCCTCCATCCAGTCCCGCACGATCACCCGCCAGGTGTCCGGCAAGCCCGATTCGCCGTCGCCCACCACGTTGCGTCTGAACCAGAGCTGACCCTCCAGCTGGGCCTGCAGATGCACCTCGGGAATCCGATAGAAGTCACCGAAGCGCCGGCCCGAGGCCTTCAGCCACACCTGTTCGTCGCACGCGAACGTGATTGGCACGCGCGTGTTCCGGCCCTCACGATAGGCCCCCCACAGCGCCTGCACCTCCTGGTCGTGTTCCTGCTCGTTGTGTAGCACGGTTCGTGGTCTCTACCGATCAGCAGTAATCTGGGCCCAGCCTGCCCCTGGCGATGAATCGCCTGGGTGGCTCCATCCCCGGTTCCCAGGGCTCTCGAGCTGCCTCATCGGTGTCTATCGGTGTGCATCTGTGGTTGCGTTTGATCTTGAATCTTTCGCCACTCATCCTCGAACGTCGTCGCCTCCATCCCGCTATCCCGCACGTACGCAAACGTCTGCTCGAGCATCTC
>JASLMQ010000723.1 GCA_030746455.1 Candidatus Latescibacterota bacterium | reverse complement strand
TCGGTCGCCTTTCGCGAAGTTCACGTGCGAGTAGACCGCGCCGTTTCGAATGGCCAGCCCCTTCTTGTTCGTGAAGCGCACCGCGTATCCCTGCCTTGCGCCGGCCACCGATAGGATCGCCGATATCGTGTTGATACCCATCCCGCCAACGCCGGCAACATAGGCGTACCAGGACCCGTCGAAGTCATCGGGCATGGGCTCGACCAGCCCTGTCAGATCGATCTCTTCGGTGCGCGCCTCGGCGGGACGCTTCCTTCGGATCGTCAGCTCCTCAAAGCACGGACAGGTCTTGTCGTCGCCGGCCACGCGGACCCGAGTGCAGGCGCCGTCCGTGACGCACAGGGACAGGTCCGTGGCGATCTTCGGCCCGTGGAGCTCCTCCTCCACGGTGAGCCCGCTGCACCCGGTAGCTCGAGTGCACTCGAGGCAGTACTCGCACGCCTCGGGCGTGATGTTGATGTGGGTCTCCTCGGCCAGATAGCCCCGCTCCCGTACCTGCTCCTTCTGTCGCGCCTTGACTCGGCGATGGTAGGTGATCCCGCACTCCTTCTCCGCCACGATCACCTTGACCCCGTCCCTGAGGATGGCCTCCTCGAGGACCGAGCGGTATGCCTCACGCGCCTCGGGGTCCATGCGTATCACTTGAACCGGTGTGTCGCCGTCGGAGCCGGCCATCCCCCGCACGGTCCGCTCGATGTCCTGAGCGAAGGTTCGGCTGCCCATCACGTCCACATCCGTGCCGGGCGTAGGCTGATGCCCCGTCATCGCCGTGGTCTTGTTGTCGAGTATGACGTAGGTGATGTCCTGGCCATGTTTGATCGAATCGGAGACCGCAGCCATGCCGGAGTGGAAGAACGTGGAGTCCCCCATGAAGACGATCTGCTTGTTGGTGATGAACCGATCGATGCCCGCTCCGGTGCCCCCCCCGAGCCCCATGCCCGACAGGTTGTGCATCAGCCGGTTGAAGGGCTTGTGCTTCAGCAGCGTATAGCACCCGATATCTCCGTGGAACACGAGGTCGACGGGGTGATGGCCGTGGCGCCGGCTCATGTAGTCCTCATCCCCGAAGTCGTCCACGATCCGGTTGAGTACGCTGGCCGAATCCCGATGTGGGCACCCTGGACAGAACGATGGCGTTCGGACCGTTGCCTCAACACCGGAATCCGACGTGGCACCGATCAGCTCGAGCTCCCGGCCGATTCGGTCGGCGTCCACCGTAGCAACGGGGTCGCTCCGTTCGAGCAGAACCGGCGCGAGGGTCTGGAGCACGATGGAAGGATTTAGCCCCCTGCTGGCCGGGAACCCCTTCCACCCGTTTGGGAACCGCTTGCCCCAGACCCGGAACGGGCCCACCCGTCCTTCCTGGTGAAGACCCTGGAGGGCAGCCGTGACCTGCTCTTCCAGGAATCCCCGTTTCTCTTCCACCACGTAGATCTCGTCAACCCGCTCGGAGAAGGTCCGAAGAATCTCTGGATCCAGAGGATAGGTCACGCCGTACTTGAGGATGGGATAGCGGCCCGCCAGGCCGACCATGTCCAGCGCGTGCTCGAGGTAGCAGTAGGCCAGGCTGCTCGTCACGAACCCGATCGGCCTCCGAGCGGTCGGCGTGTCCCCCAGGATGCGATTCAACCCACGGGCCCGCACGGCCTCGAGGAAGGCCGGCAGGCGCCTGCTCAGGACCTCGTCCTCCTTGATCGAGGTGAGAGGCGGGATCACCACCCGATCCTCGGTGGAGATCGTCCGACTGTCGATTTCCACCGGGTTGTTCGTGGTCAGATCGGGAAACCGGTTCGGCCCCAGTACGACCGTGCCGCCGCCATCGGCCTGATTGGACGTGACCAGGTAGGCCACAAAGAGCCCGGTGCTATCGGAAAGATCGAACGCAGCGCCGATCCAGTCCTTGACCTCCTGGAACGTGCTGGGCTCGAGAAGGGGCATGTAGAGGTGTTTGGCGATGAACCGCGAGTCTGCGGGTACCTGCGTCCCCTCCGACCAGGTGTCGTCGCCGAAGACGGCCACCACCCCTCCCGCCGGACCTGTTCCCGCCATATTGCCGATGGCCAGGCCGTCGGATGCCACGTGGGCCCCCACGCTCTTCATCACCGCCATAGCACGGACTGGCGCCATCTGAGATCCGTTGAGCCGCGCCGCACCAAGGGCCTCGTTGTTCGCGATCTGAACCAGGATCCCTCGCTCGACCAGCAGGTCCGCAACCCGGCCCGCCGCATCGAAGACCTCCGAGACCGGAGATCCGGGATAGCCGGTGAGAAGACCGAGCCGGCCCTCCAGCCCCCCCTTGACCAGTAGCTCGTTTCCCGTGAAGATCCCTTGCCCCTCTTCCTGCAAGAATCGGGGATCGTTCATACCAGGGCCTCTCCTTCCTTCTCTATATACAGACGGACGGCCGCACCTTACCCGTGCGCCGTCCGCCCTCTCACAATCTGTTCTCCACCTATCCGATCTATCGTTCATCCGTCCCGGGGGGAGCAATCATCGCCACCCGGGAAAGTCATTCCGCCTTGAGCGACCTGCTCACTGCTCCTCGCGCCAGCTCGGGTTGTAGATCTCGCCCGGCTGAGTCGAGTGCACGAGCTCATAGACGCCGATGCCTCTTCGGTCCCTGAAGATGAACTCGAAGCGGCCTTCCTTCTCGTAGTACCAGATCTGGTACGGCTTCTCCCCCGCCCCACCTGTGTTGTACTCGATATCGTCAGGAGGTCCGTATTGGATGTAGACCCTGCCCTTGTCGGTGTTCGATCCCTCTTGACCGTGCATCCCCGAGAAGTTGTTCTCGGTGTAGCGCATCCGGCGCATGTGCTCCACGAGGCGTTCGTTGGTGGGGGTCTCGGGAGTGGGATCCAGCTGCCGCCAGAAGGTCCTGAGGAACACCATTCTCTGCTCTTCATTCTTAATCGCCT
>JASLMQ010000722.1 GCA_030746455.1 Candidatus Latescibacterota bacterium | reverse complement strand
ACGGGGGTCCCCCAATGGCCGCCAGGTACATCACCCGCGACAGCCCTCCCTACCGCTTGCCCTCGGTGGAAATCCAGCGCGCACTCATCTACAGCCCAGAGGCATTCAGGAACTACCTCGGCGGGGCAATCAGGGACGAAGGCTGACCGCGGGCCCCCACAGGGCGTTTGCGCGAAACCTGGAATTTTCCTAGTTTCCCTTGGAGACTGCAAGTCCCACCAGCGGCCCAGAGCGGATGCGGTGACGGCGTGTCGCGCGGTTGTCATCTGGGAGAGGGCATGGCTTCGAGACCCACCATACTGATCATAGATGATGAGAGGGATGTTCGGACCCCGATGAGGCAGATGCTCGAGGGGACGGGCTATGTGGTTGAAGAGGCATCCGATGGCGATGAGGGCATCGAGAAGTGCCGCACCAACCCACCCGATCTCGTCATCGTGGACATCTTCATGCCCAACAAGAGCGGGCTGGAAGTGATCGAAGAACTCCGTCGTGGCTACCCGGACGTCAGGATCATCGCCATCTCGGGAGTCGACACCCGCGACGGGCTGGACCTGAACACCCTGACGAGAGGCTACGGCGTCGCCCGCGCGATCGAAAAGCCCTTCCTCCTCAAGGACCTCCTCGAGGCCGTGGTGGACGTTCTGGCCAGTTGAGGGACGGTGCGAGAACATCAGGATTTGGGAGGAGGCATCCCTCGTGCCCGAAGAGGCGCAGGCCGACGTATCCTACCGGATCGCCACGATGGACAACATCTCTCCCCAATTGCTGCGCGAGCTGGAGGAGGCCGGCCAGGTCACCACCGTGAGGGGCGATACGAGCGACTCCTTCGTCTAGGCCTCACGCCAAGCAAGGAATGGCTTCCAGGCCCCCGGTCACAGGCCGGGGGCCTCGTGGTTTGGCTTCCCCATCGGACATCCAGAGGGTTCTGTGCCCGATATCGGCTATCGAGACATCGACTGTGAGATTTGGGAGGAGGAGCTGGATGGCTTCGTCCCCTCTGTCATCCACGACATGCACGTGCACATGTGGTCCGAGGCACATCGGGGTACCCTCGGAGGCCCGCCATCGGGTCTCCGGGTCGAGATCGACTACGAAGGCCACCTTCGCTGGGCGGCCAGGTTGTTCCCCGGGCGCGAGATGCGTTACCTTATCCTGGGCACGCCGATTCCCGGGATGGACATCGAGGGCCACAACCGGTGGGTCGCGGAGCAGACCATGGGCCGTGCGGAATCTCGCGCAAGCATGCTGGTCACGCCGGACATGGCACCCGAGTATCTGGAATCCCAGGTGCGGGCGCAGGGGTTCTTCGGCCTCAAGCCTTACAGGATGTTCGCGCACGATCCGGCCGAGGCTCGGATCGCGGACTTCCTCCCCGAATCCCAGATCGAGGTGGCCGACCAGCTGGGTCTGGCTGTCACGCTTCACCTCTCCAAGCGCGCCGGGCCGGCGGACGAGGAGAACCTGTCCGACCTGGCCGACTACACCACGCGCTTCCCGCGCGTCCAGTGGATCCTTGCCCACTGCGCGCGGGCGTTCAATGCCTGCATGCTCGAGGAGCCCATCCGCCGCCTCCGGGATCTGCCCAACATCTGGTACGATACATCCGCCGTCAACGAGCTGTACACGCACTACGTGTTGATGAAGCACGAAGAC
>JASLMQ010000721.1 GCA_030746455.1 Candidatus Latescibacterota bacterium | reverse complement strand
ATGGAAGAGTTCGAAGTCGCGTACCGGACACAGGTGACTCCGATCCTGGCCGGCCACGGCCTGGATACCACGACTTCGCAACCCTGGCAGGGAGCGGAAGGCGTGTTCAGCCGCCTGTTCGACGTGGGATCGATTACCGAGGTCGCGAGAGTTAAGGAGACACTCGCACAGGACACAACGTGGAGCAGGATGCTCGGGGAACTGGGCACGGAATTCGGCCCGGAAGGCGCCTTGCGCCAGATCCCCTATCGCTTCGGTCTCTTCTCCGCCCCTTCGGGACCCGGCAAGCTCGTCGAAGTGCAGGTCGATTCACAACTCGCGGGGCCCGGCAGAGGGCCGTGGCGAAGCCACTATGTAATTGACGGTCTGGCGAACAACGAGGTATCGGCGATTCTGCAGGATCGTGACGGGGATCTCTGGTTTGGCACCCGGTACGGTGGGGTGAGCCGGTACGACGGACAGGAGTGGCAGACCTACACCGTCGAGGACGGCCTGGCCAGCAACGCGGTGCTGTCGATTGCGCAGGACGGTGATGGAAATCTCTGGTTTGGCACCGGACTTCCTTACGACAGGAACAGCGGAAGCGGGGTGAGCCGGTACGATGGGGAGTCGTTTGCCACGTTCACGACCGAACATGGGCTTGCGCAGAACCAGGTCATGGCAATCCTGCAGGATCGCGAGGGACACATCTGGTTCGGTACAGGCGACGGTGTGAGCCGGTACGATGGGCAATCTTTTGCCACGCTCATAGCTGCAGATGGCCTGGCAGGCAAGCCGGTGGGTTCGATCTGCCAGGACCGTGAGGGAAGCCTCTGGTTCGGTACCGAAGGGGGTATCATCCGGTATGACGGCCGCACCTGGACCACGGTTCTCGGCAGGGATACGCTGGATGATAGTATGGTGTGGTCGATTCACCAGGACAGGTCGGGATGCATCTGGTTCGGCACGGGGCTTACAGATAGGCGTGGCGGTTCGGGGGTCTACCAGTACGACCCTTCTGCAGGTTCGACACAGAATGCCTGGACGGCCTTCACTGCGGCAGACGGCCTTGCCTCGGACATGGTACATTCAGTCTTCGAGGACTCGGACGGGTATCTGTGGTTTGGTGGAGGAAAGGAACTGAGCCGATATGACCCCTCGGCGGGTCCGGGCGAATCCGCCTGGTTTGACCTCACCGAGGAAGACGGTCTGGCCCACCCCATTGTCTGGTCCGTTTGTCAGGACCGTGAAGGACACATCTGGCTGGGGACCCTCGGCGGCGTAAGCCGGCACGCCGGGCCGGCGTTCAACACATGGAGCACGGCGGACGGTCTGCGGGGCCTCCCTATGCCGATCTTCAGGGATAGCAAAGGGAACCTGTGGCTCGGCTTCTGGCGGGGAGGCGTCTGCCGGTACGATGGGGAATACTTCACGACCTTCAGACCATCGGAAGGAGGCTCACCGGAAGGCGGCTCATTTGAGACGGCTCTCTCATTCCTGGAGGATCGCCATGGCAATATCTGGTTTGGGGTCAGCGCCGGCGGCGGTGCCGTTCGGTACGACGGTGAGAACTGGCGTGCGTCTACAACTGCGGACGGTCTGACCCACAACCGAGTGCACGGCGTCTTTGAGGATTCAAAGGGTACCCTCTGGTTCAGTACGCGCGGGGGCGGTGTCAGCCGGTACGATGGGCAAACCTTCAAGACGTTCACCACCGAAGATGGGCTTGCGGACAACCAGGTGCAGTCAGGAATTTCTGAAGACAGGAATGGGCATATCTGGTTCGGCGCCCTGGGTGGTGGCGTGAGCCGGTACGATGGAGAACGCTTTACTACATACGATGCCGAAGACGGTCTGGCGCGTGGTCACGTGTGGCCCATCTGCGTGGACCGAGCAGGCGATCCCTGGTTCGGGTGTTCCAAAGGCGTGAGTCGGTACGATGGGCGGTCTTTTGTAACCTACACGACCAGAGACGTCATCGCGAACGCCCAGATGATCACGATCATGCAGGACCGGCGCGGTCACGTGTGGTTCGGCACTGGGGGTGGCGGCATCACCCGCTTCGATGGTCAGATCTTCCAGTCTCTGGCCGTTGAAGATGGGCTGCCGTCGAACAACATTCACTTTCTCCACGAAGACCCAGACGGAACCATCTGGTTCAGCTCGGCTGCCGGTCTGACCCGGTTTCGTCCGCCGTCGCCTTTCCCGCCCGGCATCGCCATCGACGCGGTGGTGGCGGGTCGGCGCTATGAGGACCCGACGCAGGTGTCCGTGCCTTCGGGCCTAGGGATAACCACCTTCGAGTTCCACGGAATGAGCTTCAAGACCCGCACCGGAGCGATGGTCTGCCGCTATCGGCTGAACGGCTACGACACGGACTGGAGAACCACGAACGACCGACGCGTGGAGTATGCGGACCTGCCTGCAGGAAGCTACACCTTCGAAGTTCAGGCCGTTGACCGGGATCTTGCCTACTCGGAGGAGCCCGCAACGGTGCGGCTCACCGTGCATCTGCCCTATGAGCGCATCGCACTCCTCGCCGCCCTGGGGATCGCCCTCGTCCTCATCGCCTGGCAGGCTGTGCGGCTCGTCCAGCGCAATCGGGCGCTGCACACCTCCAATGTGGCGCTGGCCTCGGCCAACCTGGAGATCCAGGAGCAGACCCAGCGCAAGTCCGCCTTCCTGGCCAGCATGGCCCACGATCTCCGCACGCCTATGAACGCCATCATGGGCTTCACGAACATGGTACTGCGCCGCATCGGCGATAGCATCCCCGAGCGTCAACGCGACAATCTTAGCAAGGTCATCCAGGCCTCCGATCATCTCCTGGCCATGATCAATGACCTGATGGACCTGTCCAAGATCGAGGCCGGGCGGATGGACGTGAACCCTGAGCCATTCGATGTGAAGGCCCTGGTCGCGACCTGCTGCGCCACCGTTAGCCCGTTGGTCGCCGAGAAGGCCGACGTCGTATTGAACGACGAGGTCTCGGAGGACGTCGGCCAGGCCAACACCGACCAGGCGCGCCTGCGTCGGATGGTCATCAACCTCTTGAGCAACGCGATCAAGTTCACGGACTCAGGCACGGTGACAGTCAACGCGGCAAGCCAGGGAGATCAACTCGTCATCGCCGTCGCGGACACCGGTAAGGGCATCCCGGCTGACGAAATCGACACCATCTTCGACGAGTACCGTCAGGTCAAGGGATCGGACAAGGAGGGGAAGGGAACGGGACTGGGATTGTCGATCACGAGGAAGTTTGCTGAATTGCTGGAAGGATCGATCGGCGTGGATAGCGAGGTGGGTGTGGGATCCACCTTCACACTGCGGATCCCGATGGTGTATAGCGAGGGTGTTGAGAGCTGACCGAAATTGTGGCAGTGGCAACCCCGAAGGGGTTGCGGCGTGGGGCCCCTGTGACTGATCAATGAGCCTGCTCCGACTCCACATTCCTTAGCAGGTTCTCGAGCACCTTCTTCGAGTTAAAGATGTCGATAAGGTACACCTGGTCGTCCTTGATCTCGACAGTGAACCCGTCTCCTTCAAGAACTTTGTCGGGAAGACCCGACATGTCGCTTCTGTAGAAGAGAATGTTGCCGTTTTCGGGATCGATCTTCTTCTCGAACAGCTCAGACTCGAATTTCAGATCCATCTTCCAGTCCTTTTCCTGTTGGACAGTGTCCGTTCATCCGTTCGGTAGACCGTGATCAGATTCCCGGTCTCGACATCAATCACCAGGGCGAGCAGAACTCCCCCAACCTGGATGATCTTGATCATGGACTGCTCGTTGGTGTCACAAAGATCCTCGATGGGGTCCCTGCTACCATCTACGATCTCTTCTGTCGTGAGTCCGTAGAGGCGCAGCTTGTCCAGTGCGTGCTGGGTGAAATGCATCAGGGATTGCTCAGTCTCCTGTCTCGATAGAAGGCAGCATGTTGCTCGGCCAGCCCAGGTTGCGGGAGATCCACCGAATCTGCCCTCCCGTACCCGACCAAGAACAGCCCAGTACTGGAGAAATTACACCACGACTGCGGGATAAGTCAAGGGAGAAGGCCATGAGGGATCGCCGAGTATCATTGCCGATCTTGATGCTTGCCGCCTTCATATCATTGCTCTTTGGGGGTACCAAGAGCCACGCAGACGACCCCGCCCTCGCCCGCCTCTCGTTCTGGCTCCCACCGGAGCGGGTCGGCGCGTTCGAGGAGGCGTATGAGGCCCGGCTGCTCCCGGTCCTGGCATCGCACGGCCTCGAGCCCTCGCCGGAGGAGGGCCGGGCCACCGTCCACAGCGTGTTCAGCCGGCTCTTCGAGGTGAAGGCACTGTCCGATGTGAGGCGCATTGAGAGAGCGCTGAAACGGGATTCCACCTGGACAGCGGGCCTGCGGGATCTGGGGGCGGCATTCGGTTCATCGGGCGATGGCGGTCGGATTCAGTCTCGTTTGGGGATCTACACTGCGTCTTCGGGACCCGGGAGGCCGCTGTGGGCATCCCCGACCTTCAGGGGGGCGGCCAGATCCTGGATCTGCTGCGCGGCACGGAGCGACTGGCGGTAGATCTCATAGAAGGCCCTGAAACGGTCAAGCAGGCGCTGGAAGAGGTGGACGCATCGTGGTTCCAGTACTGGGAGGCCTGCAATTGCCTCATACTGCGGTATCAGGATGGATACGTGGACTGGCTCGGGGTATGGTCGGATACGCCAGCGGTAACGATTGAGTGCGATTTCTGCATCATGATCTCACCGGCCATGTTCCAGGAGCTCTTCCTCCCGGGCCTCAAGCGACAGACGAAGGCCGTTGGCCGCACCATCTACCACCTGGACGGCGAGGGCGCCACCCGCCACCTGGACGCACTGCTCGAGCTCGACACGCTCGACGGTATCCAATGGGTGCCTGGAGCGGGCGCGAAGCCTATGGGAGAGTGGATCCCCCTTCTCAAGCGAATCCGCGATGGCGGCAAGCTGGTGGTGGCCTCTTGCGCCCCATCGGAGGTCCAGCCCATCCTGTCGGCCCTGCATCCGGAAGGCGTACTGCTCAGCACGCGGTGCAATAGCACCGAGGAGGCCGAGGACCTCGTCAAGCAGCTTACGTGACACCGCACTCGCGACTCGGACCCCTGGGAGTCATCTGATGAGCTATAGGCTCGGAGTCGACGTAGGAGGAACTTTCACCGACCTCCTGCTTTTCAACGACACGACCCGCGAGATGGTGCTGGCCAAGGTGCCCAGTACGCCCGCCAACCAGGCCGAGGGCATCATGGACGGTCTGGCCAAGGTCACCGCGCAGGCGGGCATCTCCCCGGCCGACATCGCGTCCTTCATGCACGGGACCACCGTGGCCACCAACGCCATCCTGGAGGGCAAGGGAGCGAAGACCGCCCTCATCGTGACCGAAGGCTTCCGCGACGTCCTCCACATTATGCGACAGGATCGGCCAAGCCTGTACGACTTCTTCGCGCGCCGCCCCGATGCCCTGATCCCCCGCCATCTGAGATTCGAGATCAGTGAAAGGACGCTGCACACCGGCGAGGTCGCCGTACCCCTCGACGAGGGGAAATTGGCTGAGATCATCGAGAAGATCCGCGAGCGTGAAGTGACAGCCATCGCCGTCTGCCTGCTGCACGCCTACGTCAACCCGTCTCACGAGCGTGCGGTCGAGAAAGTCCTCAGGCGCGGGTGTCCCGACGTGGAGGTCTCGATATCCTCCGAGATCCTGCCCGAGATAAAGGAGTACGAACGGATGAGCACGACGGCGATCAATGCCAGCGTCGTGCC
The DNA here is from genome assembly GCA_030746455.1 of Candidatus Latescibacterota bacterium. The sequence goes on along the minus strand of JASLMQ010000721.1, from coordinate 11,848 downwards.
CATCGTCGACCGGTATCTCAAACGCCTCCGCTCCCAGCTGTCGGACGCCGGAGCGGATCAGCCGGTCCACATCATGCAATCGAGCGGCGGCATCATGCCGGCATCCGAGGCCGGACGTCGCAGCGCATCCACCATCCTCTCGGGGCCCGCCGCGGGCGTTCTGGGTGGGGTCGCACTCGCGAAGCAGGCCGGCTTCAAGAACGTCATCACCGTGGACATGGGCGGCACCAGCTTCGACATCTGCCTGGCGGACCGGTGGACGCCGCGGTTCACGCGTGCGAGCGAGATCGGCGGACACGCCCTCAGCATCCCGATGATCGACATCCACACCATCGGGGCGGGCGGCGGCAGCATCGCCTGGATCGACCAGGGCGGCGTGCTCAAGACGGGACCCGAGAGCGCGAGTGCCGATCCGGGCCCAGTCTGCTACGACAAGGGGGGTGACCGGCCCACGGTTACCGATGCGAACCTGGTCCTCGGTCGCCTGGACCCGCACTACTTCCTGGGCGGCGAGATGGAGGTCGATCAGCGTCTGGCCTACGAAGCCATCGAACGGACCCTCGCGAAGCCGCTGGGCATGGGCGTCCTCGAGGTCGCCGAGGGCGTCATCCGCGTGGTCAACGCGAACATGGCCCGCGGGATCCGGTTCGTCTCGGTCGAGAAAGGATACGATCCCCGGGACTTTGGCATGGTCTGCTTCGGGGGCAGCGGGCCTCTGCACGGGGCCGAGCTCGCCGAGGAGCTGGCGATCCCAGAGGTCGTGGTTCCCTTCGCCCCGGGCGTGAACTGCGCCTACGGGCTCTTGATGGCCGACTTCCGCCAGGACCACGTCAGGACGCACGTCGCGGGGCTCGCCGACACCTCCCCGAATGAGTTAAGCGGCCTCTACAGCGAGATGGCGAAGGAGGCACGCCAGAGGATGAAGGGAGATGTGCCCGGCAAGAGCATCGTCATCACCCGAAGCCTGGACATGCGCTACCACGGCCAGGGCTACGAGCTGGAGGTTCCGGTCCCGGACGGAAGGATCACGAGGAAGAGCCTGGCCGACATCGAGCGGAAGTTCCACGCGCTTCACCGCAGGAGCTACGGCTTCGACAACCGGGACGAGGCGACCGAGCTCGTAAACCTCAGAATCACCGCCACGGGACTTCTGCCCAAGCCGAAGCTGCGCAGGGAGAAGGAGGGCGATCGCAATCCCGGACGCGCCCTCAAGGAACGGCGGCGCGTCTTCCTGAAAGGTCGCCACCACGACGTCCCGATCTACGACCGCAACCGGCTGAATCCGGGCGCGAGAATGCGGGGTCCAGCCATCATCGAGCAGAGGGACTCGACCATACTGGTCTTTCCACGGCAACGCGCACGCATCGACCGCTATCGAAACCTCATCATCACTGTCGGGGCCAAACGATGAAGCCGAAGACCGATCCCATAACCTTAGAGATTATGCGCAACGCGTTGCAGTCCATCGCCGACGAGACGACCGCGGCGCTCGTCCGCACGGCCTACTCCACGAACATCAAGGACCGCAGGGACTGCTCCTCCGCCGTGCTGACGACTGAGGGCGAGGTGATCGCGCAGACCGAGCTCGGTACCCCATTGCACGTGGGCGTGATGCCGGCGGCCGTCGGGGTCAACCTGGACCGCTTCCCCCTCGACCAGCTCAAACCCGGCGACGCTGTCGTCAGCAACGTGCCCTACCCGGTCGGACCCGGGCACCTGAGCGACATCACCCTGATGGCCCCGGTCTTCTACCGGAAGCACCTCGTCGGCCTCGTCGCCAACCAGGCGCACCACGTGGATGTCGGTGGCTATGCGCCCGGAAGCATGCCGTTCGGCGTCACTGAGATCTACCAGGAGGGCCTCCAGATCCCTCCCCTGAAGTTGATCAAGCGGGGGCGCATCGACGAGGAGATCCTCGCGTTCATCCTCCAGAACGTGCGGACCAGCCGCGTAACACGGGGCGACATCATGGCCCAGATCGCCTCCAACAACGTCGGCATCCAGCGCCTCTGCGACCTCATGGACCGCTACGGTCGCCAACAGGTCCTGACCTACGTGGACGAGGTCCTGGACTACGCCGAGCGCAGCATCCGGGCCGGGATCCGCAGGATCCCCAACGGCACCTACGCGTTCGAGGACGTCGTGGAGGGCGACGGGATCACGGAGGACCTCATCAAGATTCGCGCGGCGATCACCATTCGGAACGACAGCGTCCTGGTCGACTTCGCTGGAACCGATCCGCAGTGCAGCGGCCCGATGAACGCGCGGATATCCGCCGCTCAGGCGTGTGTCTACTACGTCATGAAGTGCGTGATCGATCCCGACCTGCCCATGAACGGAGGCACCTACCGGGCGATCGAGGTCCGGGCCGAAGAAGGTTCGATCGTACAGGCTCGGTTCCCGGCGGCCGTCTGCAACGCCAACATCCTGACCGACCAGCGGGTCGTAGACGTGCTCCTGGGCGCGCTCCTGCAGGTGGTGCCCGACAGGGTCCCGGCCGCGTGCTCCGGGGAGATGAACCTGGTGAACGTCGGTGGCATCCACCCCGGGACGGGCGAGTACTACAACTACGTCGAGACCTACGCCGGTGGGCAGGGGGCACTGCACGGACAGGACGGGATGGACGGCGTCCATACCCACATGACTAACACGAGGAACGCGCCCGCCGAGGTCATCGAGGCGACCTATCCGTTCCGCATCGATCGCTACGGTCTTGTCCCGGACTCCGAGGGGGCCGGGGAGCGCCGCGGCGGGCTGGGGGTCACGCGCGAGATCGTCACGCTAGGAGACGAAACGAAATTCAGCCTGAGCGCCGACCGCCGGGAGATCGGCCCCTGGGGCGTGTTCGACGGTGAGTCGGCGCAGACCTCGGACTGTGTCGTCGTCTCCGAGAGCGGAGAGCGACGGCAACTGCCCTCGAAGATCACCACCACGCTGGTGAAGGGAGACAAGATATTCATCGTCACCCCCGGTGGAGGAGGCCGCGGGGATCCACACAAACGCGATCCCGAGGAGGTTCGGTGGGATGTAGAAGAAGGGCTCGTGAGTCCGGAGCGAGCCAGAGAGGGATACGGGGTGGTGGTGGATGAGGCTGGACGGATTGACAGGGAAGCTACGCGGCGGCTGAGAGGGGACCCTGGACTATCGGGGGAGATCCGATGAGGATAGGGACGAGGATCTATGACGACGAGGATAGCGACAAGGATCGAGACGAAGATTGATGTCTACAGCGATCGAGATGAAGGTTGAGACCTGGATCGATATCGACAAAGGCCGAGATGAAGACAGATAGTGACAAAGATCGAGACAAAGACCGGGACTAGAATCGGTAAGGTCCTGGATTGGCGGAATGGACGCTAGGGGTAAGGCAGGATGCAAGAAGCCTTGGGACACGAGAAGCTGGGGGTGTATCAGCGCGGACTGGAATATGCGTCCTGGACCCACTCGATACTTGCGGGTATCCATCGATCGGCGGCGGCTCTGGACCACTGGGATCGTGCGGCTGAGAGCATCGTTGAGAACTTAGCCAATGGGAACAGTCGCCGATCCAGAACCGATAGAAATCGGTATTTCGATGTGGCCATTGGGTCGGCGCTGGAGTGTGCGGCTTGCCTGGATGTGTGTGGCTGTAAGAAGCTGGTCACGGAGGAGCAGCAGGCCGAAGGGAAGGATGTGCTTCGTCAGATTGTCCGTATGACCATCGCTCTACGGAAGTCTCAAAGCTCCTACGTCAGAGAGATGGAAGAGCCATATTCTGACGGAAGGAGCGATGACGTCTACTTCGCGCACGAGAATCTGGATGTATACCAGGTCGCACTAAGCCTGGTCGTCTGGCTGGATAGGTTTCTCAGATCGGCCGACCTTGCCGGTTCCCACGTAAAGCGTCTGGATGGAGGAACCACAAGTTTGGTTCTAAACATCGCGGAAGGCAATGGCCGCTTCAGTAGAACGGATCAGATGCGGTTCCTTGATATCGCCCACACCTCCGCCATGCGGGTTGCTTCCTGCCTGGACTTGCTGGTGGCAAGGCAGCAGATCGAGAAACGCCAAGTCGAGGAGGGCAAGCAGATCCTGGGCAAAGCCGTTCCGCTCCTATTGGGCCTGCGTGGTTATCTGGATCAGTCCACGAAGCAGTCATGATCATATCTGCCACCCAAGCACCCAAGTCGACTCTATCCTTGTGTTGATCCTCGTCTCGATCTTCGTCAGCTCCATCTTTGTCTCGATCTTCGTCGTGATCTTCGTCGATTCTCAGCATTCTCTTTGTCCTGATCCTCGTCTCGATCTTCGTCAGCTGTTTCGTTGTCTTGATCTTCGTCTCGATCTTCGTCAGCTCCATCTTTGTCCCGATCTTCGTCGTGATCTTTGTCCTGATCTTCGTCGGTTCCTTCTCTGCGAGGAATGCCATGCTCCAGCGCCTGACCAACACCCAACTCGACAAACTGCACGCCGCCACCCTCCAGGTGATGGAGCGCTCGGGGGTACGATTTCTCGACGACGACGCCCTTGACGTCTTCAGGAGCGCCGGCTGCCGCGTGGACGGCAACCTGGTGCGCTTCTCGCCCGACCTCATCGAGCGGTCTCTCGACACCTGCCCAAAGCAGCTGACGCTCTGCGACCAGGAGGGTCAGGCCCGGATCGAGCTCGCCGGACGCTGCGCCTACTACGGCAACGGCTCGGACCTCCTCTTCATTATCGACCATCGCACGGGAGAGAGACGCGAGCCCGTCCTGCAGGACCTGCGTGACATGATGACCGTCCTGGATGCCCTGCCGGACATCGACTTCGTCATGAGCGGCTTCATCCCCAGGGACGTACCCGGCGAGGTTATGCAGAAGTGGCAGATGGCCGTCATGCTGGAGGAGACCTCGAAGCCGATCATCAACGTCACCACGGACCTGGCCGAGGCTAGGGCCGCCGTCGAGATGGCCGAGATCGTAGCCGGTAGCGCGGACGCATTGAGGAAGCGGCCCTTCGTCGCGAACTACATCAACATCGCCAATCCCCTTCGTCACAATCCCGAGAGCATCCAGAGGCTCATGTGGCTCTCGGCAGAAGGGCTGCCCTTCGTCTACCGGCCCTCGGCCGTGACTCGCGGCATCTCCACCCCCATCACCTGGGCGGGGTCCCTGGTGGTGAACAATGCAGCGGGCCTGGCTGGTCTCGTGCTCTCCCAGCTCGTGAGGGAGGGTGCCCCGTTCATCCGCTGCAGCTGCTCCGGCGGCACCTTCGACATGCGCACGATGATCGGCCTGCACCCCGCCGCCGAGCTCCGCGGGCACAATGAGGATATGGCCGAGTACTACCGGTTGCCGCGCTTCGGGCTCGGCGCCGTCTGCGGCTCGAAGACCGTGGACCAGCAGGCCGCGTTCGAGGCGGCGCTCACGCTCCTGACCGCGACCCAGTCGGGCGCGCAGCTCATCCACGACGTCGGCTACATGGACAACGGGGCCATGGGCTCCCTCGAGCAGCTCGTCATCTGCCACGAGATGATCGGCTGGGTGAAGCAGTATATGAAGGACATCGAGGTGAACGACGAAACGTTGGCGCTGGACGTCATCGACCAGGTCGTCAACGAAGACAGCCATTTCCTCGACACCGATCACACCCTGCGCCACTTCAGGGAGGATCACTACCCGGAGCTCATCGATCGCGGCAACTACGACCGATGGCTGGATCAAGGGGGCACCACGCTCAGAGATCGCGCGCGCGCGAAGGTGGACGAGATTCTCGACGAAAACCGCGCCCCACGCCTCCCGGAAGACACGGTCAGCCAACTCCACGCCCTCGTCGGCAGTCCGTAGCCTTTACATCCCCGCTGGAGACAGGCGATGGCACTGCAGACTGGCTACGGCGGGAAAGGCAGGGATCGGTGATCATTGATCGGTGATCAGCGATTGCAGATTGGGCGATGGTTTTTTGCAGTTCAATCATCAATCACCGCTAAATAATCACCGATCAATAATCCCTTGTTCTTATCACCGATCCCTGTTTCTCTCATACCCTTGGGCATCCAGGTAGGCATTGGACCAAAGTTTCCCGCGCGGGTGCCGATGATCTATAGAGGGAGCCAATCGCCGGTTGTCCATTAGCCGAAATGATGGGGTCTGAGGGTTTCCGATTACCCCCGCTGATAGGAGCCATTATTTTCTTTCTAGATGCCCAATCTGACCCGATTCGCTCTTAACTTGGTACGGCAGGATGGGCTATATTTGAAGAGCAACGTAAGGTATCACGTTGATGCGGCAGCCGTTCGAAAAGGTCCGGAATTCGGCCCGAGATTCTGCTGCTCATCTGACGTCGAGCCCCGACGCCTAGCCGACGATGTGACTGGCCAGGAATTCGAATTCCACTCGAAACGGGGATGGCGCAGACCGACGGCCTGAGGGTAGGTGGACCACGAATGGGAGTTGCGTGCCGCAGGCGATTTTTCAAACAGGAGGTTCGGTGCCACCGGTCCAGATCGAGACGACCGCGAGTCGCTGCAGGACCTCCAGCCGCGGTCGTAGCACATGAGGAGGTTCGATGGTGAACCACTATCGGCCGTGACGCAGACGGTGATCTAAAGCAACCTGCGTCGCGGCCGCGTTTTTTGCCTTCCGCCGGACCTCAGCCGAGCCTCGCTCGGCATTTCTGTGTACAGGCTTTGGGTTCTGGTGCAACCAGCCTGAGTTTGGGTTACACCCCCCGGACTACAGTGCGTCCTCTCAGGTCGGGTATCAGTGTCTATCCGTGCCTGCCCCGGACCCCGATCCGGGGTCAATCGGTGGTTCCGCCTTGTTTTCGATCTTCGCCTTCACCGGTAACGCATAGCGCCCCGCGGCAAGCAACGCCTCCACCATGCCGCGCGCGTCGGCAATCCCCTTCCCCGCGATATCGAACGCCGTCCCGTGATCCACCGACGTCCTTAGGAACCTAAGCCCCATCGTCAGGCTGATCGTCCCGTGGAAGTCGAGCGTCTTCGCCGCGATGTGGCCCTGGTCGTGGTAGAGCGACAGCACCCCGTCATACGTCCCCTCCAGCGCCTGGTGGAACACCGCGTCCGCCGGCACCGGCCCGAGTGCGTGCAGGCCGCAGGCGCGCGCGTCTGCGACGCCGGGCCGGATCACGTCGGTCTCCTCGGTTCCGAACAGCCCCTGCTCACCCCCGTGCGGGTTCAGCGCCGCAACCGCCACGCGCGGGGCCTCGATCCCCAGCTGCCGGAGATAGAGGTCGCACAGCTCCAGCGCCTCGGCGATCCCCTCCCGTGTGATGGCATCGGCCACCTCGCGCAGGGAGATGTGCCGCGTCAGGAAGAAGATCTTAAGCGTCCTCACGAGGAACAGCGTCATCGGCTCGCGCACGGCAGCCCTGGCCTTCAACGCCGCCGTGTGGTCGATGTGGGGAACGCCCGCCGCCTGGAGCGACTCCTTGTTGAGTGGCGCCGTCACCACCCCGTCCACACGCCCCTCCAGTACGGCGTCGATTGCCCGGTCCAGATAGACATAGCCCGCGCGTCCCCCTTCGGCAGAGATCTCACCGTAGGGCACCGGCCGGTCCAGCGCGCCGACATCCACGAAGTCCAGAGTCCCGGCCGCGTAGCGTCCGTCCTGTGGATCGTGCGCCGCATTGAGCGTCATCTCGGTTCCCAGCCCGTCGAGCTCCCGCTGGAGCCCCGACCGGTCTCCGAATACAAGAGGCCGGACCGCCCGGTGTACCTCGGGATCGGCCAGCGCCTTGACCACGATCTCGGGACCGATCCCTGCCGGGTCCCCGACCGTGACCGCCACCAGGGGTCGTCCAGTCGCGTGCTCAAGCGGCGTCATGGTCTCCGTCCTCGTCTAGCGGGTAGTACTGAGCACGCTTCTCCTTGAGGAAGGCCACCGATCGGCGGAGCTCGTCCAGGCCGTTCATCCCGTCCTCCACGGATATCCATCCGCTGAACTCCACCTCCGCAAGGATCGAGAAGATCGCGTCGTAGTCGTTCAGGCCGGCCCCCGTCTCGCCGTGCTTGAGCGCATCGGAGTACCCAATCGTCCCGTCCGCCTGACGCAGGTCCTCCAGGTCGGTACCGTCGGCCAGATAGCGGTCCGACGCGTGCATTGTCACCACGCGGTGCTTCACCTTCTGCAGGAAGGCAATGGGATCGTAGCCGCCCACGATGGCGTTGGACGGATCGTACTGGACCCCGAAATAGGGGGAATCGATCCGCTCCACGATCTCGAGAAAGATGTCCTCGGGCTGCGCGAACTCCGGGTAGCGCCAGTTGCCATCCTTGTAGTGGTTCTCCATACACAGCGTCACGCCCCGGCCCTCGGCGTACTCCAGAGACCGGGCGATCCCCTCCACCGATCGACCGACCCCCTCGCTTCGCGTCATCCCGGGAAAGGCCTGGCCGCTCAGGGTCCGGCAGAATTGCATCCCGAGGCGAACGCACAGGTCGACAGCCGCCTTCTGGCGCTCCACCTGGCGCGCCCGCTCGTCCGCATCGGGATGGGTGAAATCGGGCGAGAAGCACAGCATCGACGAAGTCTGACCCGTCGCCTCCATCAGGTCCCGGACCGGGTCCACGTGGCGCGGCTCCAGGCGCTCGAAGAACCCGTCGTAGTGCTCCACGCCTTCTCCGCCGAGCGCGGCCGCGTCGCGGATCCAGTCCAGGTAGTCCATCTCTCCAGCGCACAGCTCGTCGAAGTAGCACTTGGGAAACACGCTGATCTGCGGCCGATCCATCCCCTACTCCGGACGTTTGTAAGGCGTCTCTCGAATCTCGCGAGTAATCTCCGTCAGCACCGTCAACAGATCATTGCTCGAGGCCTTAAACTCGTCCGCATCGATCACCAGCGGCGCGCCCAGCACCACCAGCGGTGCGCCGTGCGCCGGACACGAGATCGCCTCCGGTATGGTCAGCCCGCCCACGGCCTGCACGGGGATCGACACGGCGCGGACCACGTCTTCCAGATCGCTCATCACGTTCAGGCCCGAGACCATATTGCGCTCGTCGTAGCCCAGATGGTGGACGATGAAGTCCACACCCAGGTCCTCCATCATCCTGGCCGCGACGGGCTTGTCCTCGCACCCCAGATCGTCCCCCATCACCTTGACGCCGTAGTCACGCCCCGCCTGCACCACGCATCGGATCGTCGCCTCGTGCGCCCGCGCCATCACCACCACGATGTTGGCCCCCGCCTTGGCCATCATCTCCGCCTCGAGGTACCCGCCGTCCATCGTTTTCAGGTCGGCCACGATCGGATGGTCGGGAAAGCGCTCGCGCAGGGCCTTCACGCCGTGCAGGCCCTCGGCCAGGATCAGCGGCGTGCCCGCCTCCAGCCAGTCCACGCCGGCCTCGACGGCCGTCTCCGAGGTCTCGATCGCCTCCTCGATCGTCGTCAGGTCCAGCGACACCTGCACGATCGGAAACTCCAGGTTATCCAGATCCATCATCACGCATACTCCTTGCGGACACCTTGGCCCATCCTACTGATAGAACCACTCGATTGGCAGAATCTTGAGCTTCACCGAAGAGGTCTGTTCAACCAGCGATCCATGGTAGTACGTCACCAATGCCTCGTCACCCACGAACGTCACAGCCGCATACGCGCACCCCCAGCCCTCCCGGTCCTCGATATTCCTGATGTGCCCCCACGTCTCACCACCGTCCTTCGAGATGGCGGATGACAGGGGGTTTCGCTCGCCCTGGTGGTGGTGATCCGGATCGACGTTGTGGTTCCAGACCAGGAGCAGATCCCCCATCGAAGGAATGCGCTTGAGCAGCGGCGGCGAAGCCGGCGCCTCCAGACCGGTGGACTCCGGCTCGGACCAGTTCTCACCCCTGTCGGTGGATCGGGACCGGTACACGGCCCCAAGGCTGGTCCGCATCACGGCCAGAAGCGAGCCATCGCCGAGCTCAACGATTGAGGGTTCTTCGGCACCCCGTTTGGGCAGATCCATCCGCGTCCCGCTGTGACGCCAGGTCTCGCCGTTGTCATCGGAGAAGTAGCAGAAGGCCTGGAAATGATCGCCCTTACCGTAAAACTCCCCCCGGTGCGTGGGCACCACGACCCGTCCCGTACTCAACCTCAGCGCGTGATCGTTGTTCAGGCAGTGGAACCCGTCGAGCGACGAGATACGCTCGGATTCTCCCCACGTCTCGCAGTCGTCGCTGGACCGCCTCATCAGGATGCGCCGGTCGTCCAGTGCGTTCCACTCGGTGAAGAAGAGGAGCACCTCGCCGTCGGGCAGCCGCACCAGGCATGGGTGTTTTACATTGTCCCGTCCCGTGTTGTCCTGCAGCGTGAACGTGTCGCTCCAGGACCGACCGCGATCGTCGGACACCTTCGCAGAGATGCGGCACGGCGCGGCATCGCGCGTTCCGCCCGTGGCCGGATCCCTCGGCAGGATGAGCGAGGGACGAGTGATATAGTACTCGCACCAGACCAGCATCAACCGGTCGTCGCGAAGCGGGAAGATCAGCTGATGATCGTTCCTCGGATGCCCCGCGCTGCACGGGCAGACGATCTGTTCGTGGATAGCGTCCATAGCCTTCCTCTACTTCGAGCTCACCACCGGCTCGTACGAACACCCCTGAGCGATGTGCGTCACCGGAGTACCAGGAAAGGCCTTCTCCAGATACGCCGCAAGCGTGACCATCCCCGGCTCCTCCGACACGCAGTGGTTCACCACCACCAGCGGCCTGCCCGTGTCGCGGCACCACTCCCCGGCGATCCACGCCCGAACCACATCGTCCACGGAAATGGCGAGATCGGCCCCCAGCTCAAAACTCCGGAACGGATTGCTGATGCAGCCCGTGCCCAGCCCCACCGTCCGAATCCGGCGTTCGGGATCGCCATAGAACCATATCGTCTGCTGTCCGAGCGTCGCGGTCCGGTCCGCCACGTGGTTGGCGAAGGCTCCCGCGGTCTGCTCGGGAACCTTGTACACATTGTAGTGCCGAACCTGTTTCACGAAATCGGACAGCCCGAGGAAATCGCCCCACGCATATGGGATCCCGATCTCAGGCATCGCGTCCCATACGTCGTGACACCGAATCACCGTGATGCCCACCTCGTCGATCAGCTGCTTCTTCGCAGCCGCCTCTGCCAGGTACTGGCCGTCCCGGTCCAGCTCCCGGTGGTCATAGAACGTCGGCTCGTGCACCACCAGCAGGTTCGCGCCTTGCTCCGCCGCCCGCTCGACCGTCTCCCGGTAGGGCATCCACGCCACCGCAATCCCGTTCACTTCCCGGTCCGGGTCGCCGTAGATCACACGATCGACCGTATCCTCGGGCAGATCGTCGATCAACCCGTTCATATGCTGATTCACCTCAATCGCTCTCACGACACTCCCTCCGTGGGTTCGCCCGCCACGCCCGGTTCCGCCCACACACCCATCGCTGCGCCCTATCCATGCCCATCAGTTCCCATCTCCACACCCCGGGCCCAGGTGCTCTTCCTTTCGCGCTTTTCGCGTTTTTCGTAGTTGCGCCTTTGGGGTCTCAAGGCCAGGGCTACCCTCTCTGCTCGTACGGATCCTCGGGATCCACCTCCGCCACCTCGATCAGGAGGCCCCCGATCGTCTGCGCCATCTCTTCCAGGCACCGCTTCCCCTTCCCCGGATTCGCCGCGGCCGGATTGCCCACGCCCGTGTCCCGAGTCACCTTGGGCCACTCCCGTTGCGTCCACGCCCATCCCTCCCGCAGGCCGGTGATCCTGAATCCTCTCGCGTCACCGTCGCCAGCTTCTGAGAGAGGGAGCACCCAGTCCGGCGCGAAGATCTGCATCAGGCTCGTCTCCATCTCCCCTGCATGGTCGCCCGGCTCCTCGAAGATCGCCTCCATATCGATGCAGCGCCACCACTCCACGGAGCAGATGAA
>JASLMQ010000720.1 GCA_030746455.1 Candidatus Latescibacterota bacterium | reverse complement strand
GCTGAAGGAGCTGGCTGCGGCCGGCGTGGACTTCAGCCTCTGCGTGGTCAACATCATTGACGAAGAGGCCGGCACCCGTACGCAGTACGGCGCCACCGAGGCCGGGTGGGCCGGCGAGGCCACGATGCCGCTGTCCGAGGTGTCCGAGGACTTCCTGGCCATCTGGCGAGAAGGGGAAACCGTCGTGCGTCAGGTGGACGACCACCTGGCGGAGCGTGTTGCGGGCACGCAAGAGCGGACAGGGGTGGCGGGCCGGCCTGTGGCGCCCACCGCGCTGGTGGACGTGCCGTTCGACTATGGGACGCTGTCGCTCAGCACGCGCAGGCCCGAGGGCTTTCGCGAGGATGACGTGGCGATGGTGGAGGAGATGGCGCGCGTGCTCGCGCTTGGGTACGCGCGGTTCCTCGATCTCCAGAGCCGGGAGGCGCAGCGGCAGCAGCTGGCCAAAGACGCCGCGCTGGAGCGGATCCGCGCCGAGGTGGCCTCGATGGAGAAGGCCGACGACATCGGCAGGGTGATGGGGATGGTGTTCAGGGAGATCAGAGAGCTGGGCGTGGCGGCCACCTCCGCCGTGATCATGGTGGTGGAGGAGAAGGAGCGGCACATACGCGAATACTGCATGATCCCGCAGGAGGTATACGCCGAGGGAGTGGAGGGCACCCCGACGGTTGTCGGCATCGTCGAAGGGGTGGACCTCTACAGGGGAGACCGGGCGTTCACGGGTGATGACGATTGGGCCGTCGGGGTATGGCGAAACCAGACGAACAACTACAGCCAAGGTGGCGGGCCCCAGTCAGAGGAACAGGCTCGAGAGGAGCAGCGGAGGCATAGGGCTCAGTTCGGATTCACGGTCCCTTTGGCGGCTCTCTCAAGTAAGGCCGCCAGCATAAGGGTCCCGTTCACGCACGGCTTGCTGCTGTTTAATAACCACGACGAGCCAGAGAGATTGTCTGAGGAGGACTTCCCGATTGCGGAGGACTTTGCACGGATGGTCTCTCTCGGTTACGCCCGTTTCCTCGACTTCCAGCGGCTCGAGAGCCAGAACCGCGCACTGGAGGAGGCGAACGAGGAGATCCAGCAGGCCAACCGGATGAAGTCGCAGTTCCTGGCGAACATGTCCCACGAGCTGCGCACGCCGATGAACTCCATCATCGGGTTCACGCGCCTGGTCCTGCGTCGCGGCGCCGATGCCCTGTCCGCACGCCACCGGAAGAACCTGGAAGTGGTCAAGCTGAGCGCGGACCACCTGCTCTACCTGATCAACGAAATCCTGGACCTGTCCAAGATCGAGGCCGGGCGGCTGGAGGTGGCCGCGCGCCGGTTCGATGTCAAGACCCTGATCCAGAGCTGCTGCGAGACCGTGGGGCCCACGTTGGGCAAACCAGGTGTCGAGCTCCACGACGATGTGCCCGACGACATCGGCGAGGCGCACACAGACGACTCGCGGCTCCGCCAAATCGTGATCAACCTCCTCTCCAACGCGATGAAGTTCACGGACGAGGGTGAGGTCCGGATCGTCGCCACGCGCGAGGGGGATCACCTGGCCGTTGCGGTGTCGGACACGGGGCCGGGTATTCCAAAAGACAAGCTGGACACGATCTTCGAGGCCTTCCAGCAGATCGACGGATCGACTACGCGCCGGCACGGCGGCACCGGGCTGGGGCTATCGATCACGAAATCGCTCGCCGAGCTACTCGGCGGCACCGTGGAGGTGGAAAGCCGAGTGGGGGAGGGGTCGACGTTCACCGTGCGGATCCCGGTCACGTTCGGAGCTCCCGCGGCGAGGCCAGAAGCCGGGAGCGAGGACTTCTCATCGCGGGTCCCGGGCGACGAGCGGACCGTCGTGGTGATCGACGACGATCCTAACGTGGCCTTCCTGCTCAGGGAGGAGCTCGCGGAGGAAGGCTATCGCGTGGTGAGCGCCGGGAGCGCCGATGAGGGGGTGGCGATGGTGAAGCGGCTGCGCCCCGTGGCAGTGACGGTCGACATCATCATGCCGGGTAAGGACGGTTGGGAGACGATCCGGATGCTTAAGGGAGACCCCGAGACGCGCGATGTGCCGATCGTGGTGGTGTCCGTGTCGGACAACAAGGAGCTCGGCTATCAGTTGGGCGTGTACGACTACCTGATGAAGCCCGCGGACAGCGAGGCGATCCTGTCCGTGCTCAAGCGGCTCGAGGCCGACGGCACGGGCGATGTGCTGGTGGTGGACGACGATCCGAATGCCGTGAACATGATGGCGCAACTGCTTGAGGCGGAAGGGCTTTCGGCCCGGACTGCGAGCAATGGGCAAGAGGCACTCGACGAGATCGCGAAGGCTCGTCCCGACGCGGTCTTCCTCGACCTGTTGATGCCCGTGATGGACGGGTTTGGCGTGATCGAGCGCCTGCAGCAGGATGAGGAGCTGCGCAGGATCCCCGTGATTGTGGTGACGGCGAAGGACCTTACGGCTGAGGAGAAGGCCTACCTGCAGGAGCATTCCAGCCAGGTGGTCGAAAAGGGCAAGCTGGAGCCCGATACGCTGGTCAAAGAGCTCCGGCAAACGCTCAACGGCTTTGCCTCTGACCGGAACTAGACGCGGGCAAAGGCAAGGAGCCAGCTCCAGCTGGCGACGAAGGCCGATGCGTGTCCCGTCGCCTGTCCTGATGCAGCTCCAGCTGGCGACGAGGGGCCGGTGGTACTTCCATTGTCTGTCCTGATGCCCCCCGGCCCCGCCGGCGGTTGACCCATGAAACTGACGCCTCACGCATCGAACCTGCGCAAGAACCGGCTGTCGATCCCCGGGTGCGCGTACCACATTGTCCACGGCCCCGAGAGCCGTGCGCGGCCCTTCATCCCGAATCCCTGGAAGCCCGCGCGGGACCACGAAGTGCCTCAGATCGTGATCGATGGTCTGCGCTGGCAACACCAGAATGGCCGAATCCACTGCGAGGCCTACGTGGTGATGCCGGACCACCTGCACATCATCATGACTCTGGAGGACGGTTACGACATATCGCAGATCGTGCGGTCCTTCGGCAGTTTCACGGCCCGGAGGATCAACAAGCTACAGGAAGATAAGGGCAGGTTCTGGAACCACGGGTTCTACGACCATCGGATCAAAGACAGGGATGAGTTGGCCAGGCAGCTCAACTATGTCTCCATGAATCCGGTAAAGAAGGGGTATGTGAGGAGGCCGGAAGATTGGCCGTATCTGGAGATTGGTCCAGACTGGTAGAGGGGAGCTTCGCCTCCCCTAGTGTCTCGTCCCGGAAATAGATTTACATAATCGTTCGATCTTC
>JASLMQ010000719.1 GCA_030746455.1 Candidatus Latescibacterota bacterium | reverse complement strand
CTCAGCGTTTCCATCACCCACCTCCTCTGCTACGGTGAAAGGCCATCGGGAATGAAGCTTCATCCACATAGACGGAGACGTCGGGAAAAGGACGCAGCTCTTCTCCAACGTCTTCAACATTTCCCGCAGCCCTCCCTCTTGCTCTCGTAATCGGTGATGGTACCCCGATTGTCGAACTCGAATCGGCAGCACTGCAGCAGCATGTCCTTCACCATCTTTCGGCCCCTTTGGACCCTCGACTTTGCGCCTGAGAATGAGATCCCCTGCTCTTCGGCGACCTCCTTCTGCGTCATCCCCACCAACTCCGACATGATGACGGCCTGGCGGTATGGCTCGGGCAGACTCTCGACCATCGGGCGCAGACATCCCCCGATCTCCCGCCACGCATCCCCATCGTCCTCGGTCTCCGGAGCGACGAGGGTCTCCGGGAGCTCTTCCATCCTCCTGTGCGCGCGGTAGTGATCGATGATGGCATTTCGGGCGATCTGATAGATCCAGCTCTGGATCTTGCCGCTCTCCTTGAGGCTATCGATACGGGAGTGGATTCGGAGAAAGACGTCCTGGAGGATGTCGTCTGCGACCGACGGGTCGCCCACGCGGCTCTGGATGAAGCTGTGGAGCCGTGCGTGATGCTGTCGCCAGATCGATTCAGTCGGGCTCATCTCTACCCCCATCCTCGTATGCTGATAGGCCACTACGCTTGTGCACAACGGCAAGGGCCAACTCTACTTCATAGACGGGGTCGGCCCGAAAAGGACGCAGACGCATTACCCCGCACTCTTCGGAAAGCGCTCGAGGAGTGTGCCGGCTACATGGGATGATCGACGCACCCCTGCCAGGGGAAGCCGAACAGGGCTCCGCCTACAATGATGAAGACCATGACCCCGTACAGGGCTCCCACGAGAACGGCTCCGCCGCGTGGCCTCACGCCCCGCAGGGCCGGTACCGCAAAGAGCGTGGCGGCCAGAGGCACCATTTCGCACGTGGGTGCAACACCCCCCAGAACGCCGTGCCAGAGGGTATTGATGGGTGCGTGGCACACGCAGTGCGGGACGAGGCCGATGGCGACCATGGGAATCAGGATCGGGGCGGCGGATCGGCCACGATGCAACCGGACGACCACGATGGCCCCCAACCCGATCAGCAACAGGTTGGCAACATGGCAGAGAGCGCTGCAGGCGCCGGCGCCGGGGCCACAAACCTGACTGCTCAGGAGAAACGCAACGGGTATGGAGAGGAGAAGGAGGCCCCGACCTCGCCCGGACCCCCATGATCATCACTGCAGCCGCTGCGCTCCTCCCGGGCCACCAGCACTATACGGAGCACTTGGTCGCCAAGATGACCAAGGCCGTAGAACCCGTACAGGTGGCCTCGAGCGATTTGGTCTCCTACATAATCGTCGTGCTCGTCATGCTCCTGATGCTCATCTGGATGGTCGTCCTGATGTACCGGGCCTTTGCGGTGTCCTGCAACGTGTCGCGAGGGAAAGCCATCGGCACCTTCATCGGTGCACTGATCATCGGCGAGATTCTGTCCAAGGTTCTCATCCTGCGCATCGTGCCAACCTAGCTCCACAGCCGGTTCCAGCACATCTCCCTGGCACGCGAAAGACGGGGCAGCTCAAGCCCCGTCTTTTCCTCTTGGTGCCTAACCCCTGGGGGGGTCGATCCGGTGGCTGGGCCGGGTACCGACCTCAGCTGGCCGCCCCCCATGCTCAGAGAAGGCCCGCTCGAGCATGGCCTTGACAGAGGGTCTCATGTCCAGATCCTGGAGGTCCTCGGCGCTCGCCCAGAGCACGTCCGATGCATCGGAAGCCGCAATCGCATCCCCCCCGGCGTATCGGCCCCAGCAATGGACGACGACGAAGTGGTAGCGGATCCGGCCCTGGGAATCCGGCACGATGCTGTCCACGACATCGAGTATGCCACCCATACGACACTCGATGCCGGTTTCCTCGCGGAGCTCCCGTCCGGCCGCCTCCTCCAGGGTCTCTCCCAGCTCGATACAGCCGCCGGGAACGCTCCACAGGCCCTTGCTCGGCTCGTTGGCCCGCTTGACCAGGAGCACCCGGTCCCCTCTGAAGACCGCTGTGTGCACGCTCGGCACGGGCCGCGGCGGGTACTCCCTCGGTGGCCCGTTCGACTCGGGCGATTGCCCTTGGGTCACGCGCGTCACTCCGCGATCTTGGTCTGTCCCAGGGTTTTGTCCTTCTTCTCCTTCTTGAGCTTCCGCTTCTCCTTGAGGCTCAGCTGCGCCTTCTTCTGCGTCTCCCTCCTGAACTTGTCTCTCTTTCCCTTGTTGGCCATGGCTTTACCTCCTTGACCCGTGTGGCGATCGTGGCCGGGCCACGACTCCACCTGTTGAGGTTCAGAGTATGGCTTGATCCCTGAATCCAGCGCCTGTCGGCGGTGTTCGGCCCACGCCCGATCCACCGCGTCCCCTGACCACCTATCTGACCTTGCCCCTCTGGATCAGGTTGCCCTCGAGGCAGATCGGCCCGCGGTTGTGGTCGGGGGCTGAAAGAAAACGAGGCATCCCCCGGATATCCGAAGCATGCCCCATCGTCATACAAACGTCTGTGTTGTCCAACGCCCTCTGGGACGTGCTTCCCCGCACTCCCATGATAGGGCCCTCGGGCCCTCAAGGCAAGTGGCGCGCGGGGCCCTCTCCCAACGGGCTCCTGTGCTACCTGTTCCTTGTCACCACCCCAGCGCCGTCGTTGCCTGGTAGGTGACGAGGGCCGCGGCGTAGGCCAGAAACGTCATATATCCGAACGCGAACGTCGGCCACTTCCACGACCCGGTCTCCCTTTGCATCACGGACAGGGTCGCCGCGCACTGGGCACACAGCGCGAAGAAGACCATGACGGACAGGGCGACGGGGATGGTGAAAATCGGTCTCCCGTCCTCCCCAACGGCTGACCTCATGGTCTCGCGGAGCGAGTCGGACGATTCGTCCACCTCGCCGCCCAGGCTGTAGATCATGCCGAGGGACGCGATCACCATCTCCCGAGCGGGAAACGACGAAACCACGGCCATCCCCACCCGCCAGTCCCATCCGAGCGGACGCACCAGCGGCTCCAGGAGGTGCCCCATCCGTCCCAGGAAGCTGTGCTCCAGAAGGTCGGCCGACATCTCGGCGTGTGCCTCCCGGAGGGCTTCCTCCTGAGCCGTGCCAGTCAGGGTCTGCACGATCTCCTGCTGCTTCCCTTGATACGTCTGGATCGCTTCATCGGAGCGCGGGAAATAGGCCAGCGCCCACATCACGATCGAGGCGGCAAGGATGACCGTTCCCGCCCTCATCACGAAGGCCTTGACGCTATGGTAAATCCGGAGGTACACGGTCTTCGCGTCCGGCCTCTTGTACGAAGGGAGCTCTAGAATGAACGGAGCGGGCGCTCCCTTCAGGAGCGTCTTCCTCAACAGAAGGGCCACGGGAACAGCCGCCAAGATTCCTACGGCGTACATCCCGAACAGCGTGAGGCCCTGAAGCCCGATGGCCCCCCCGAGGACGTCCTTCCCGGGAATGAATGCGGCGATGAACATCGTGTAGACCGGCAAGCGGGCCGAGCAGCTCGTGAGGGGCGCAACCAGGATGGTCGCGAGTCGATCTCTCCGATCGCCGATCGTGCGGGCGGACATGATGCCGGGTACGGCACAGGCGAAGCAGGAGAGCAGCGGCAGGAACGATTTCCCCGAAAGCCCGCATCGGGCCAGGGCCCGTTCCATCAAAAGAGCCCCCCGGGGCAGGTACCCGCAATCCTCCAGAACGGCCAGGCAAAGGAACAGGATGGCGATCTGCGGAAGGAAGACCATCACGCTGCCCACCCCACCGATGATGCCGTCCGCCACCAGGCTCTGAACAACGCCTGCGGGGATCATCGTCCTCGCGAGCTCGCTTGCTGCGCCGAAGAACCCGTCGATCCAATCCATCATGGGGCCCGCCCACGCATAGATTGCCTGGAAGACCACCCCGATGACTCCCCAGAAGGCCACCATCCCCACGACCGGGTGAAGCAGAATCCGGTCCGCTCGATCGGAGAGGGTCGTCCGGTGCGTACGGGGCACAGTGACGCAGTCCTCAAGGGCCTGCTCGATCCAGGCGTACCGAGCGGCGGATTCGGCCTCGGGAAGCGGGGCCTCCTGAGATATCCTGCTGCGCGCCTCCGACAGCAGCCGGCCGAGGTCCCTTCCGCGCCCCGAGCCGACCAGGCGCTCTGTACTACCGTTCTCGTCCACAACCGCTCGCAGGACCACCGCGTCAGACACGGCACCCGGGCTGCCTTCGGGGGACCGGTTGATGGCCTCGACAAGCGTCCTGACCTCTCGGGTGAGGACCTCCGGATACCGGGGCAGCGTCTCCTCCGCCGGGGAGCTCCCACAAGCAAGAGCCTCGGCAATACACGACCGCAACGCGTCCAGC
>JASLMQ010000718.1 GCA_030746455.1 Candidatus Latescibacterota bacterium | reverse complement strand
CTTCCGGGGTGTCCGGAGCCTAGAATAGGGCTGCCCCAGAACATAAAGTCGGACGGAGACGATCGGAGGGTTTTGAGGACCGTATGAGCGGGGGTGCCTTGGACACAGCCCACCGAGAACGGAGGGGACGATGACGGGGAGAGAGAAGATCGAGGCGGCGTTCTCGGAGGAAGGGACCGCCGAGATCCCGGCGGTGTTCTGCTACGAGGGCATCTACATCCGCGACCACTGGGAGGAGCTGACGTCGTGCCCGTGGTGGTACCGTGCGACGCCGGAGGTCGAGCTCCAGCTGGAGTGGCGGGCCGAGGCCTTCGAGAAGACGGGGCAGGATTGGTTCTGTCTGGCCACCTGCCCGTCGAGGGAAGACCGTGAGAACACCACCATCGAAGCCAGGGTCGATGGTGTCTATCACGTGGACCGTCGCACCGGCAGCGGAAGCCTGATGACGCCTCCCCAGGTGGGCGGGTGGTCGGCCGCCAAGGGCCTGCACTCGATCTGCCCCGAGGACCCCGCGCAGACCCCCGAGGAGATCGACGAGAGGATTCCGATACCGGAATCTGCGGACGCACGTGCGGACCTGTCCGACGGCCGAGGAGATCTGGCTGCGGAGATGCTGAAGGCCTTCGGAGACGACCTCTATCCCATCGCGCACGTTGCGTCTCCGCTCTGGCGCTGCTACAGCCTCTGGGGATTCGAAGGTATGATGACGATGGTGGCCACGCGACCCGATCTGGTGGCCCACGCCTGCGAGCGACATCTGGCGAACACCGTGGCCTCCGTGCGGGAGACCGCCGCCCTGGGGGCCTCGGGGATCTGGATCGAGGAATGCATGACGGACATGGTCGGCCCCGATGCGTTCGGGTCCCTCTGCGTCCGGTTCCTGATTCCGCTGGTGGAGGAGATACGGGCCGCCGGTATGAAGAGCATCTACTACTACTGCGGAGACCCGACCGGGAAGTGGGACCACCTGCTGTCCGTGGGCGCGGACGCGCTCTCGCTGGAGGAGAGCAAGAAGGGCTGGGAGATCGACATCGAGGACGTGGTGGATCGGGTCGGCGGACGGTGCACGCTGCTGGGCAACCTCGATGCGATGGGGCTGCTGCAGGACGGCGATGACGAAGAGCTCCGCGCCGGAGTCGACCGCCAGGTTGCCGAGGGACGCAGAAACGGGAGCCGCTTCATCGCGAGTACCGGTAGCCCGATCACGCCACCCACATCGGTGACGCGGGTGCGACGATACTGCGATCTGGTCCACGAACTGGGATCCACATAGGCCGCCTTCTGGCGCGATTTCAGCTCTGTTGCGCACCCCTTCGAGGACTCCCGAGGTATGACAGCCTCAATCACGGATCTCGCCTCCGACGTGGAGGGGATCTACCGGGAGATCGACGGCAAGATCGACGCCTTGAGGAGCGCGACCGGCCTGGGTTGTCCGCCGGGGTGTGGCCGGTGCTGCTGGCATCCCGATGTGGTAGCCACGGTCGTAGAGGTCATTCCCTTCGCCCTCGAGGTGTGGGAGCAGGGCAGAGAGGAGTTCATCTTGGAGCTCCTCGAGGAGAAGGCGGAGAAGGAGGACTCCGTCTGCGTGGCCTTTCGACCCGATCCCGACGATCTGGACAAGGGCAGGTGTGAGTGGTATCCGCAGCGGCCGCTGATGTGCCGGCTCTTCGGTTTCGCGGCCCGAAGGGGCAAGCAGAACCGTATCGAGGTCGCGCCGTGTCGCATACTGAAGGACCACGATCCGGGGCCGTACGAGGAGGCCCAGGCCGTGATCGATGCCGGCCTGGACGTGCCGATCTACACGGACTACTCGATGCGGGCGTCCTGTTCGGATCCCGGACTGGGGCTTCCCGCTCTCCACATCAACCTGGCGATCCGACGGGCCCTGGAACACGTGTACTGGAAGCGACGCCAGGGATCTGAGGCGGCGCCCGATGCGCTTGGCCGGCCTCCGAGGGTCCCCGAATGAAGCCTTTCTCTGCGGAACTCCTACAAACTCTCCAATCCGTCCCCATTGGTGGCATACGCACACGCCCCCGCATTCTGTTGGGTGCGGACGAAGCCACCGCGGTTCGGGAACGCGCCCGCTCCACGCCCGGATGGATGGACGCGATCGTTCGGCGCGCAGAGGATGCCAGGCAGGATCCCCGTCTGTTCGGGCCCGAACCGGAGATCCCGTATCTGATGCGGTCGCCTCTGGAGTCCCTTGCAGCGGCGGCCTTCGTCACCGAGGACGAGGGTTTCGCGGCAAAGACCCTGGAGGGGATCGAGACCTGGTTATCTTTCCCGGCCGACGAATGGGTGGCCCGTCCCCATCGTCCGATGTACTGTGACCACGCCCTGCTCAATGTGGCGGCGATGGTGGGCATTGCCCTGGATCTCTGTGCGCCGCTCTGGCCCGATGGCGCTGCGGCCTCGGTTCGCGATCGGCTGCAGTCCTACGCAATCCATCGATTCATCGAGACCTGGCGAAAGAAGGAGGTACACTGGGCAAGCCCGGACTACCACGAGAATTGGAAGATCATGTGCTGCGGCGAGGCGGGTACGGCCGCACTCGCGTCGGCTGAGTCCGTCGAGGACCTTCGGGAGATCCTGACGGCGTGCCTGGAGGGCGTGCTCGACGTGCTGGACGGTGTGCCCGACGAGGGCGACTGGCCCGAAGGCGCGAACTACTGGATCGAGACGCTCGGACACGGGCTCCGCTTCGGGGTGGGCCTTCGGATTGCCACGGAGGGACAGGTCAATCTGTTCCGGCATCCAGCGCTCCAGGTGACGGGCGACTACTTCGTCCATGTCACGGAGCCGGACGGCGAGATCTACAACTACAATGACAACGCCGTGCCGATCGGACGGAAGGTGGACTACCTCCTGCTGCTCGCGCGGGAGAACGGGAGGCCCGATTGGGCCTGGACGGCCCGGATGGGCGACCCCGTGACGCTGGAGCGTCTGGCGTGGGATGATCCGGGCCTGGAGAGCGTTCCGCCTGCGGGGCCAGACACGTCCCGACTCTTCCCCGTCACCGGTCTGGTGACAATGCGAAGCGGATGGGATGGCCAGGCCACGTATGTGGGGTTCAAGTCCGGTCCGAGCAACGTGGGACATTCCCATCTCGACGCGAACTCCTTCGTTCTCAGCGCGCGCGGGAAGCGTCTGCTCGTGGACGGCGGCACCTGGCCCTATGCCCACTTCCTTGGCTTCTTCGGCCACGATACCCGGTTCAACTTCGACGGTAACAACACGATCGCCCACAGCACGCTGATGGTGGACGGGAGGGGACAGCGTCTGGGGGCGGAGTACCCCGGGCGGATCGCGTCGTTCGAGCCGGGCCCGGAGGTCGACATCGCGGTCGGCGACGCGGCGGCCGCCTACGCGGGCTCCCTCACGGCGTTTTTCCGCGCCCTGGCCTTCGTGAAGCCCGACCTGCTGCTGGTGTACGATCAGGTGGCCGCGGACGAACTCAGGCTCCTGGAGTGGCTGTTCCAGCACACCGGCACGGCCGAAGGGGATGAGCGGCTGACGACGATCTGTCTGGACGGGGTCTCCCTCTCGCTGATGCGCGTGCTGCCCGAGGAGTCCGAGTGCTGGCGGACCAGTGACGTGGCACGGACAAGCGCCTACACCAGCTCCAACGCGGGGATTCCCGAGCGCGTGGGCATTCGATACCGAAGCTTCGGGCCGTTCCACCCTTGCGAAGAGGCCCAGGTCCTGTGGGCGATCCACGTGGGTGATCACAAGGAGAAGCCACGTGTGGAGGCGACGACCGGGGACTCTACGGTTGACGCAGGGATCACCTGGCCGGACGGGAAGCAGATGAGCGTGGAGATCCAGCGGCACCGGATCTGAACCGGGAACCGTAGACCAGGAAGGGCGTCGAGGCGTTCCTGATGATCAAGAGAAGCGAGATAGACGGGATGGATCGTGACGCCGTGTTCTCGGCTCTGCGCTCGTTCGACCACTGCGCCGCGTCATCCGAGGCCGCGCTGCTCGAACAGACCCTCGGCTTGCTCGATGTGTCGCAATTCCGGATCGCCTCCGCCAGACGGGCGGAGGGGGACACAGATGGTGCGCTGGCGGGGGAGCGCCTGGCCCGATACTTCTCGGAGAGGGAGCAGCCGGCCTGTCAGCTGACGCGAACGGTCCCGGACGCGGATCGGGCCGACGAAGTGATGCGGAACGTCTTCACGTTCTACGGAGAGACCCACGACCTCGGAGAGCGCATCGACTGGGAGCACAACCCCGGGACGGCCCACTGGGGCCAAGACCTGAATCGGTTCAGCTACCTGGGCCCGCTGGTGGGCGCCTACCTGACCACGGGCGACCGTTCCTACGGTGACAAGGCCGTAGCGCTCATTCTGGACTGGATCGACAGAACCGACGTCTGCGATGCGTTCATCCCGGGTCGCAGCCCCTACGTATGGCGATCGTATCTGAACATCCACATCCACCTTGGTACGTGGTGCGAGGCGCTCGAGTACCTGTTGCCGGAGGGATTCGTTTCTGCCCAGGACCTGGTGACGATTCTGAAGTCGGTGCACGACCAGCTTGCCTACCTGGAGATCGTGATCCCGGAGGCGAACAGCAACTGGGTTGTGTTCGGGTCCACGGGCATGCTCAAAACGGCCCTTTTCTTCGCTGAACTGCGGGATTCGGAGCGCTGGATCCGCTACGCGTGGGACCGATTCGAGGAACAGCTGGACAATCAGGTGCTTCCGGACGGCGTGCAGTTCGAGCTCACGCAGCACTACCACTTCGGTGTAGCCTGGTCGTACGTGATAGCGAACTGCCTGACCGGGAGGTCGGGGCTCGCGGTGCCCGAGAAGTCGCGTGAGACGCTGCGGAAGATGGTCCATTACCTGCACCAGACCGTGCTCCCCGATGGGCGGCATCTCTCGTTCAACGACTCGGACCCGAACTGTGGTGAGGGGGTCGCGAGGTTCGTGAGGGACGAGGCCACGCTGGAGGCCTGCGGGCAGGCGTCGTCTCGCGTAACAGATGGTCGGTCCTTCCAGGATCTGCCCTCCGAGGCCTTTCCCTGTGCCGGGGTCTACATCCTGAGGGATCGCGAGCTGTACATGGCGTTCGACGGCGGCCCGTATGGAGCGGCCCACCAGCACGAAGACAAGCTGTCCTTCTGGCTGGCGGCCTACGGCCGCTCGCTGATCGTGGACCCGGGGCGCTATCTGTACGACACATCCACGCCGTTCCGTGCCTACCTTCTGAGCACGCGGGCGCACAACACCTTCCTGGTCGATGGCGAGGGGCAATCCAGCCGCCGACACGGCGACATCACCTACAGCCGCGTGCCCCTGGGCAACCCGTGGGAGTCGGAGGCCGACCGGGTCCGGGTGAGCGCCGAGTACGATCTGGGATTCGGGGAGGAGGGCGAGATCGACGTGGTCCACCGTCGATCGGTCCTGTTCCTGCCTGGTCGGTACTGGATCCTGCTGGACGAGCTCCAAGGGGAGGGGAGGCACGCCCTGGAGTCCAGATTCCAGTTCATGCCCGGCGGCGCCAGGATCATTGCCAGACGGGTGCACACCGAGTTTCCGGATGCGAACGTGCTAGTGTGCCCCGAAGCGGGCAGCGGTCTCGGCGTCCATATCGAGAGGGGGATGAAGGACCCGCTCGGCGGATGGTACTCCGACGGCTACAACCTCATCGAGCCGGCATCCCAGGCGGTCTTTGCGGTGGAAACGGAACTGCCGTATCGGGTCGCCACGCTCCTGCTGCCTTACCGGGGCCCAGAGCCTCCAGACGTTTCGTTCGAGGGCGTTGGGGATGGGTACAGGGTGGCTGTGGACGGTCGGGAGACGGTTCAGATGATGCCGTGACGCCAAACCTGGAACTCTGAGCATTCGACTCTGGACCTGGAACTCCAAACCTGCAACTCCAAACCTGCAACTCGGTGTCTGGCCTATGCCCGCCTGGTACGAAGACGATGCCTTCTGGGAGACCTTCTATCCCGCGATGTTCCGCCGGCGCCGCTGGGAGGTGGCGCCCGAGGAAGTGGAGGCAGCCCTCGGCCTGCTCGCCATCGAGCCCGGTGCCGAGGTCCTGGATTTCTGCTGCGGCCCGGGACGACACTCGCTCGAGCTGGCACGGCGCGGCTACCGGGTCACGGGGGTAGATCGAACGGCGTCTTACCTGGAGTTCGGCCGGAGACAGGCCGAGGCCCAGGGACTACAGGTCGAATTCGAGCAGGACGACATCAGGGAGTTCGCGAGGGAGCAGAGCTTCGATGCGGCGTTCAGCCTCTACACCTCCTTCGGGTACTTCGAGAATCCGGCCGACGACCAGCGGGTGCTCCTGAACGTCCATCGTGCGCTCCGCCCTGGCGGGAAGCTGATCATGGATCTATCGGGCAAGGAGGTGCTCGCCCGGCATTTCCAGGAGCGGAATTGGTCGGAGCTGGACGACGGCTCCCTCTTCCTGGAGGAGCGGACGCTCGAGGATGGCTGGGAGCGCATCCAGAACCGGTGGATGATCCTGCGTGAGGGGGACCGCCACGAGAAGCGGTTCTCGGTGAGGATCTACTCGGGCGTGGAGCTACAGGCCCTGATGATGACTGTTGGCTTCGATTCGGTCCGCATCTACGGGACGCTGGACGGAGGGCCGTACGACCAGACAGCGCGCCGGCTCGTCGCCGTTGCGTGTCGACCTCACGCATAGGATCGGCTGCGGTACGGAGTGATGCGATGGCGGAGAAGAACCGGATCGATATCGCGTACGGGAAGGGATCGGTGGCCATCGAGGCGGATCCCGATCTGGCCGACTGGACGGTGATCCGGCCTACCTTCGAAGCGGCGTTGGTGGATCCGAAGGCTGGATTCGTCGAGGCCAGCCGGAGTCCCATCGGCAGTCGACCGCTGCGCGAGGTCGCCTCTTCCTCGGATCGGGTGGTGATCGTGACGTCGGACGGTACCCGACCTGTGCCCAACCGACAGCTGATCCCGTGGATTCTGGAGGAACTCGACGTCCCCGACGACCACGTGACGGTGCTCCTGGGCAATGGGACCCATCGGGCCAACACCTCGGACGAGATTGCGGAGATGTTCGGGGAGGACTTGGCGAACCGGATCGCGATCTGCAATCACGACGCCTACGACCAGCCCGGGAACGTGCGCGTGGGGCAGGGCGCGGGGGATGGCGACATCTGGATGGACCGCGCATATGTGGAGGCCGACCGGCGCATCGTGGTCGGATTCATCGAGCCCCACTTCTTCGCGGGATTCTCCGGCGGGGCCAAGGGCATCGTGCCCGGAGTGGCAGGTATCGACACGATCCTTCGGCTGCATCGCGCGGAGCTGATCGGCGATCCGATGAGCACGTGGGGCGTGATGGAGGGCAACCCCATTCAAGGCGAGATCGCCGAGGCGGTGGCGCTCTGTCCTCCGGACTTCATGGTGAACGTGACTCTGAACTCCGAGAAGGCCATCACGGGATATTACCTGGGCCACTACCGGGAGGCCCACGTGGCGGGGTGTGCGGCTGCCAAGGCCTCGTCCATGGTTTCGGTGCCGAAGCCCTTTCCGCTGGTGGTCACGTCGAACAGCGGCTATCCGCTGGATCAGAATCTCTACCAGACGGTCAAGGGGATGTCGGCGGCCGGCCGCATCGTGGAGCAGGACGGCACGATCCTCGTGGCGAGCGAGTGCGTCGACGGGGTGCCGGACCACGGGAACTTCGCGGAGATCATGAGGACGGGGAATTCGGCCGACGACGTGCTCACGTCCGTGTACGCTCTCGAGAGCCCGATTCTGGACCAGTGGCAGGCCCAGGTGCTGGCGCGCATTCTGCAGAGAGCGGATGTGGCGGTCTACTCTCAACTGGACGATCCGGAGATCCGGGCCTGCAAGCTGGACGCCGTGCCGGACCTCGAGGCAGCGGTGCGCGCACGGATCGACGCCATCGGACGGGGGAACCGGGTGGCCGTGCTGCCGGACGGGCCGCTGACCATACCCTTCATTAAGGGGGATTGACATGACGGCAGGACCTCAGGCGACGTCGCCGCCGTTCTCGGAGCCGGTTCCGGGCCGGTTCAGCCCTCTGCCCCGCATCATCTGGCACGATGATTTCAGCAGGGGACTGCAGGGCTGGACGGGTCTGATCGGGAACTACGAGGGATCCCTGGATGCGATGCTGCCGGGATTCAGGGACCTGAGGCCCCCGATGCTGAGCAACGCCACGATGTGGGACACGGGATCCGCCGGGGCGGCGAACGGCATCTATGCGATGAAGCTGGCCACGCGGCCGGAGACGGGCGGCCTGGCCGTGGGCATCAAGCGGGATACGTGGCGCACCCAGGGGAAGATCCAGCTCGAGGCGATCGTGACGTTCAAGCCGGAGGCCTCGGAGCTGGTCCTGTCCGAGCTGGATGTCCGGGCCATCGGCGTGCTGTTCGACCTCCAGGACGCCGAGCACCGGGTGATGCCCCATCTGCGCTATCTCAACGCGTGGGAGGGCCAGCCCGTGGCGCGCTGGCAGTACAAAGAGGGCCGCGTTCCCCTGCGTGACATCGGCACCTCGGGAAAGACCCGATCCCACTTCCATCTTTCCCCCGAGGGATGGATCGACCTGCCCGGGGAGCCACAGCCTCTCTGCTACAACGAGATCGCCACGAAGCAGAACTGGCACTATCTGCGGGTGAGTTTCGACCTGGAGACCATGTCGTTCGACGGGTTCCGCTGCAACGACCGCACGTACGATGTCTCCGGCGTCCGCCCGATGGTGCTGCCGGCCATGGCTAACCTGTGGTGCATGCTCAACATGGCCTTCTGGGCGGAGACAGACAGGGACAAGCGTGCCTTCCTGTACGTGGACTCGGTGGTCCTGTCCGCGGAGGGGGACTGATGCGCGAGAGCCATACGACTGTTCTGGAGAGAAGCCGAACCTGGCAGGGACAATTCGAGACGGAGCCGTATGAGGCGGCCTGGGCGGGGGAGGCGATCTTCTTCGTGCGCGCGCTCGAGGTATCGGGGGCGGTGGAGGGATGCGAGGCGGTGGTGCAGATCTCGCCCGACGGCATGCACTGGTGCGACGAGGGGACCCGGGTCCCGCTTCCGACAGACCCGGATGTGACCTTCGGACGGGTGCGCCATTTCGGGACCTACCTGCGCCTGGTCGGCGAATTACCGGAGGGCGCAGAGACGAAGGTGATCGTGTATCTGGTCCTGAAGGAATGATCTCGGATGGAATCGGAGCCTGGCACTCGACACTCGGCACCCGAAACCTGGAACTACGAAATACGCGAGAAGCGCGAAAAAAGAGGAGAGGGAGGGCGGCGAATGGGACGTGCGGTGCGTGTGGCGGTGGTCGGTCTGGGGCAGCGGGGACTTCAGCACCTCAAGGCGCTCTGGCGGTTGCAGGGCGAGGGGGCGACCGAGGTGGTTGCGCTGGGGGACGCGTTCGGCGACAACCTGGCCGAGGCAAAGGTGGCGGGCTTCGTGCCCGGGTTCTCGCTCGCGGGGATCGGGTCGTTCGCCGAGTTCGATCGGCTGCTGTCCGAGGCCCAGCCGGACGCTGTCTATTTTTGCATGCCTCCGGGCGTCCACAACGGCGAGCTGATCGCGGCCGCCCGCGCGGGGGTGCACCTCTTCGCCGAGAAACCGCAAAGCCTCTACATGGATGAAGCGCTGGAGATGGACCGCGCCATCAGGGATGCAGGGGTGGTCTCCGCGGTGGGCTTCCAGAGGCGCTTCGAGGCCCACAGCGAGGCCGCGCACGGGTTCCTCGCCGGCAAGCGGATGGTGATGGTGACCTGCGTGACCAACGGGACCCTGGAGTCGCACTCGGTGAAGCACACGCCCACCGGAGAGCTCGGGGGACCGGTCGATCGGGTGTGGGCCAAGAACGCTGCCTGGTCGGGAACGACCGTGGTGGAGGCCGGAATCCACCAGACCGACCTGATGCGCTACTGGTGTGGGGATATCGCGTGGGTCCAGGCGGCGTATGTCCCGCGGGATGCCGATGATGTTGTGGACGGGGGCGACAATCCGTACGCCTACACCGTGACCTACGGATTCAGGAACGGTGGGGTGGGCAATCTCCTGATCTCCCGGCTGCGGAAGGTATATCATAGCGACGGCTATCAGATCATCCTCTGGGACCACGGACACCTGAAGTTCGAGCGCGACGGCGTGGTGGCCTACACCTACGACGGTCCCTACCCGCCCGAGTCGCGTCCCGACGCGGAGCAGGTTCGACACCCCGTCCCGGCGCCTCCCGGGCGGGATGTGACCGAGGCCATCAACCGGACGTTTGTCGAGGCGGTGGCCCGCGGTGACGATGGAGACATCAGGAGCACGTTCGCAGGCAGCATGAACAGCCTGGCCGCGGTTCTCGCGGCCAACGTGTCGCACGAGCGGGGAGGCGAGCGCATCGACCTGGAGGCCTTTGCGTCCTCCCCGGCGTATGCCGAGTACCGACGGAAGCCTGGGGGAGATGGGTAGTCCCGATCCCAAGGATGCATGACCCCGGAGGGCTCGGAGCTCACAGAGGAGAGGCAGGAGTATCGGGAGGGCTCGGAATGCGGCTGGAAGGGAAGACGATCGTCGTAACCGGAGCAGGATCGGGTATCGGGCGCGCGGCGGCCCTGTGCTGTGCGGCGGAGGGCGCCCGGGTCGGCGGGATGGACTGGGACGGGGAAGGCGTGGGAGAGACCGTGCGTCTTATCGAGGAGACCGGGGGCGCCGCCTGCGGGGTCCAGGTGGACGTTCGAGAGGGAGAGCAGGTCCGCTCCGCGATGGAGGAGATGGAGACCGCCCTCGGACGTATCGACGGACTGATCGCGGCGGCAGGGATCCTCGAGGGCATCCTCGTTCCGATCGACCTGTTCGACGAGTCGACGTGGGACCGGGTGATCGATGTGAACCTGAAGGGCTGCTTCTGGGCGGCTCGATACGCCGTGCCGGCGATGGAGCGGGCAGGCGGCGGCGTCATCGTGCTGATCTCGTCCGGGGCAGGCGTCCGCGGCGGGAGCTCGTCGGTGGCCTACGGCTCGAGCAAAGGGGGGGTTCACGGCCTCTCGCTGGTGCTCGCGGCACAGCTAGAGCCGCGAAACGTCCGGGTGCATGCAGTGTGTCCCGGGAACATCAACACGCCGCTGAAGATGCGTGTGGTGGAGAAGCAGACGAGCGCCTCCGGCCGGCCGTTGGAGAAGGCCAGAAGCGGACTGGGAGGCCCGGAAGGCGTGGGCAAGATTCTGGCGTTCTTGGTGTCGGACGAGGCGGATTACGTACGAGGGACGATCTTCACGCGTTGAGCAGCGCTCGCCGGAACACTGAGTGCAATACCGAAGTGGAAGCGCGCGGCCGGTGATTGGGCCGCGTGCCTCAGGAGGCAGACGAGATGGCGGCCGATTCGAAGCCTGGGGGTGGCGGCGCCTCCGATGCACCGAAGCTGATGTCGCCCGAAGCCTACATCGGACATCCGGTGGGTGCCGACACGAGGCTGGCGGACTGGACCAAGATCCACGGATACTTCGGGCACGTCGCCGAGCACTCCGATCGGGTGAACGTCCGGGAGCTCACGAAGACCACGCAAGGGCGGCCCTACATCGTGGCGGAGGTCTCGTCGCCGGATGCGATCCGGGATCGCGATGCCCATCTGGCGGACCGCAGGAAGGTGGCCGACCCGCGCTTGATCGTGGATGAAGAGGATGAGCGTCGGCTGATCCACGAGGGGAAGGTGGTCGTGTACTTCGGGTGCGCGATCCACGGGAACGAGGTGGGTGCGACCCAGATGTCGATGGAGCTCCTCTACGAGCTGGCATCCGGGACCACATCGGAGATCCAGGAAATCCTCGACCGGGTGATCCTGGTCATGATCCCGTCGAACGATCCGGACGGGCTGGACAACGTGATCGAGTGGTACAAGCGGTCGCTCGGAACGGCGTGGGAAGGCTCTGGCATGCCCGGGATCTACAACGAATATGCCGGGAACCAGAACGTATGGGATACGGTGCATCTGAACCTGAGCGAATCGCGCGCGGATGCGAAGCTGCTCTACCGGGAGTGGTACCCCAATATCCTGGGAGACATCCACCAGTGGGGAAGCCACAGTGCCCGCCTCCTGGTGCCCCCGCACAGC
>JASLMQ010000717.1 GCA_030746455.1 Candidatus Latescibacterota bacterium | reverse complement strand
GCGTTCCGACGAAGGCGCCAATGTGCGGCTGCCCGACGCGGCTCTATCGGTTGATGAGGCGATACCTGAGGGCGCACGTAACGTAACGCTCGCATCCATGGCCGGAACCATGCGCCGGAAGGGATTCTGCGAGGACGCCATCAAATCTGCCCTCGGCGTAGAGAACGCTCGGAAATGTGCCCCCCCCCTGCCGGACACAGAGGTCTCCAAGATTGCCCGAAGCGTAGCAGGATATAGACCCCAGGACGTTCCGTCCGGAAACGCTCCGGATACATGTACTGTCGGAGCGTCGGAACGTTTGGTGACGCTGACCCCGCGTCCCGCTACTGACCTGATTCTACACGCCCCAGAGGTTGAATGGGTTGTTGAGGGAATTCTTCCAGTTGGTGGCGCAGGGGTGCTTGTGGGGGACGCTGGTACCGCCAAGACGTGGCTTGCCCTTGAGATGGCCTTGGCCATTGATCGGGGAGCGCCGTGGCTGGGACATTTCGGAACACGGGAGGGGAGGGTGCTGGTCATCGACGAGGAGAATCCTGATGCCCTTCTGAAGCACCGGATGGTGAAGCTGCTAGCGGGACCCCGTTCAGACCGCCGAACCCTTGGCCACTCGCAGATACCTCGACGGGGTCCGCCCGCTCCGCCTATCGTCCGCCATTCTGCTAATTCCGCTGTTAACTATAGGTTGTTGGGTTCACCGAACCAATCTGAATCAGAGCGGGAACTGATACTCTATAACGATTCCAGCCGGTCAAGCGTAGTTGCTCACGCTGCTCTTCGACACCGACAGCCTCTTGGCGATGGCACGCAGGGATCAGCCCAGGTCAAGGCCAAAATCGGCGGGGTCCAGCTCGCTGTCTTCGGCCAGTCCGCGCAGACTGATCAGAACATCCTCGGGCAAGGCCATGCCCTCGGCCATGGCGACCTCGCGGTTGTTCCAGTCGATCTCACCGGGCAGGAAGATGGTGCCCCCCTCGACGGGGGTGCCGCTCTTGATCTCGGCGCGCATAGTGGCCATGCGGTCATAGAATTCTTCCAGCGGCATCATGGCACCGACGTTGATGACCATGAAGGCGTGTCCCTGATTCGAGGGCTCGTCCGTATCCTTCACCCAACTCTCCACACTGTGCATCATCGCCGCCCCGGAAAGCGTAGCCGACAGGATCTCAACCAAAACCGCCAACCCGTATCCCTTGTGTCCGGTCATGGGCAATAGCGCCCCTGCTTCCGGGAACCCGGTGGGATCGGTCGTCGGCACGCCGTCCTCGTCCACCAGCCATGTATCCGGTATGCTGCGCCCTTCGTTCTTCGCGGCGAATATCTTGGTGGCGGCAACGGTGCTGGTAGCGATATCGAACATCACGGTGCGATCGGTGCCGGTCGGGACGGCGTAGGCGATCGGATTGGTGCCCACGATCCTGCTCTTGCTGCCCGGCGCCACGACAATGGGTTCGACATTGCACACGGAGAGGCCGATCATACCACGCTCGGCAATCATGTTGGAATAGAACCCGGCAGCGCCGTAGTGGCTGCTGCGCCGGATGCCGATGTAGCACATACCGCTCTGCCGGGCTTTCTCGACGGCCAATTCGACGGCACGGCAGCAGATAGAGGGCGGCATACCGTCGCAGGCGTCGATAATGGCCCAGGACGGCCCCTCGTTGACGATCCTTTCCCTGGCGGTCGCGACCAGACGACCGCGCCGCGCATTCTTCATCAAGCCGCGGATCTGCCGCGTGCCGTGGGTGAAGGTACCCCAGGTATCGGTGGTGACGAAGACGCGGGCACTCAACTCGGCATCTTCCTGGCTGAGACCGTTCTTGACCATGGCCGCTATGCAGAAGGACTGCAGGTCGTCGGGTCGGATCTTTTTCGGAGTGGATTCAGTCACTGATCTGGCTCCTTGGCCGTTGCGTGGCTCGTGTGCAGTACAAATCTAGTGTCTACTCCTCTACTGTCCAGGGTTGGAGGGAATCCTCCTGATTGGGCGCCTCCTGCTGCTCCCGGCCATTCTCCATCTATACATCTCGAGCACTACCGGCTCTCTTGCTCCCGCTCCACGTCCTTGAGCAAGAACCAAGTGACGCTCTCCTCCTGCACGCCTTCCTCCTCAGCCGCCGCCATCCTGTCTCGGATGAAGGCCACGGTCCCCATGGGCCGGTATCCGCGTCCCTTCCACAGGTTCACATCCTCCCTGAACCCCAGGGCGTAGGCCTCCCCGTCGTCGCGTCGGTACACGATGGCCGGTCGGCCCTCGTGCTGGGCGTGGTCCTCGCCGCTTTCCACCATATCCAGCACCTGTCGGGGCCTCAGGTCGCGGCCTGCGGGTCTCATGCTCGCTGAGCCTCCAGGTTGTCACAGTGTGGTCGCCCTCAGCCCTGCTGATCCTTTACATGGCCCGCCATCACGAAACAACGCGGTCAAGGTCTCCACCAGTGGTTACCGCGCCGCCGATCTCGTCGACGTCCTGCAGGCCGTATGCTTGGAGGAGCTCCTCGCGATCCCGCAGGTCACCGGAATGGTGATGCAAATGCGTCTTGCCGAAGACACTGGTGCGATAGCCTGCTTCCCGAATCGATCGCATCCAGGTAGGCGTATCCTCATCCAGGTGATGGCGGAGATTCATCCAGACACCCGTGTTGTGCGGATACAACCCTGTGGCCAGCGACAGCCGCGCCGGTATGCAGACGGGCGAGTTCGTGACGCAGTTCGCGAAGCGCACGCCTTCTGCTGCGATGCGGTCGAGGTTCGGCGTTCTGACCCATCCACCGCTGCATCCCATGGCGTCCCAGCGCTGCTGGTCGGTCATGACGAATAGGATATTGGGTCTTGGCATGGTTCCAGCCCTCTCGGCTTTCTGCCGCATCTGGGTCCGGTCTCAGATCTCGTCCCCAATCACAGACGAGACGCCATCCCCGAGCGCGTCCATATCGGATGATGGCGATCTCCCCACCTTTGCCGCATACTCATTGGCGGCCAGC
The DNA here is from genome assembly GCA_030746455.1 of Candidatus Latescibacterota bacterium. The sequence goes on along the minus strand of JASLMQ010000717.1, from coordinate 329 downwards.
TGAAGCACCACGATCCAGAACTTGAGCTCGACACCCATTCCCTGAGCCAGCTTCCTGGCCTCTCCCACGACGTGTTTTGCGCCCTCTGCGTCCAGGCCGCGGCGTGTGGATACGGCGATTCGATAGAGGTCCTCTTGCGACGCGTTCGGATACGCGTCTCTGGCCATGTTGAGACCCACGAGCATATCCTGCGCGATGCCCCTGGCGAACCCCCTGGGCGTTGTCGATCGCGAACGCCTGATGGCGGCATAGGCAAGAATGACGACCGCTATCGCAATGACGTAACTCATGCCTTCCTCTCGTCGAGCTGCGCCTCTCGCTCGTAACCA
>JASLMQ010000716.1 GCA_030746455.1 Candidatus Latescibacterota bacterium | reverse complement strand
CGGACCAGATCTGCTCCAACGGCAGGGCCCGCAGAGCCTCCATCTTGTCTTGCACCTCTCTGGGCATTTCGCGCGGCCGACTGCGGCCCATGCCTCCACCGCGCATGCCTCCACCCCTCCCACCGCCTCTCTGTGCCTCGCTCACCATCGTTCCGGCCAGAATCATCAGGCATACGAAGCCCGTCCACAATGCTGATCGGGTCATAGCGTTGTTCCCTCCGTTTGGGTTCCGAGCGGCACGCCCTCTTGAGTTCTCCATTCACTCCACGCGGAACAGAACCGAATCGGCCGCCATCGAAGCGAAGATGCCGATGCCGCCCGAGATGCGAAACCGGGGCTCGTCGAGCACCTGGGGATCCTGCTGGCTGGAGACGAGGAAGTCGGCGTAGTTCTCGTCTATGGTGTAGACCTTGAAGGCATAGGTCCCGTATCGGTAGAACTGCCGCCAGTCCAGGATGGTGCTGTTGCCCTGGACGTACCGCCACTGCTGCACATTGGCCAGGCTGTCGCGGATTGCGGTGAAGGCCGTTGTGTCGATTCCTGTAAAGCCCCCGCTGAAGGGCCCGCGACCAGAGCCAGCGAAGAGCGCATCCAGAGGAATGGTGGCTCCGGCCTCCACTTCAGCCTTGGCCGTGAAGTATCCTCCCGCGGTAGCTCCCTCCCAGCTGGCAGAGAAGGTCGTACCGTTCACCGTGAACGTGCCTCCGTTCGCCACAATGGTAGGTGGATAGGGAACGGTGGTCTGGCCCCTGGCCACGAAGTCCTCGGCTTGTACGATGAGCCCGTAGGTCTTGCCCGACTCGATCGACAGGGCTGGCGAATGGTAGGTGCCGGGACGACCGGCGGTCGGCTGCAGCTGGGTGGTCGCGCCGTCCACCTCTATGGTGACCGAGGCATCGGAGACGGCGCTCTCCGTGCGGTCGTGGATTTCGTACAAGGGCGTCGTGGTCCCTACGAAGAGGCCCTCCACCGGCTCACCGGCCTTCAGATAGCCTTCGACATAGAGCACCGGTCGGAAGTCTCCGAGAGAGCCCGTCGGGCTGGTATCGCACCCCACCTGCAGGACGAGCGCCGGCAAGGCGAGGGTGATGAGCACTTGGATAGATCGTGAGTTCATGCCTTCACCCCCTCACATTCTGAACTTGATGCCGATGCTCGGCAGGATGGGCTGCAGAAGCACGTCCTGAAACAGAATCTCATCCTCGGACGCGTCGAACGAGCGGTACCAGATGTTGCGCCGGTTGTAGACGTTGAAGACGCTGAGCATGAGCTCGGCCGTGGTCTCACCCACCCGGAACGCCTTGGTGAGCCCGACATCCATTCGGTGGTAGGCCGGCAGGCGGTAGCTGTTCTTGCCGGCCACGTGCACGTAGGGTATGGTCTGCCCGCTCGGCTGTGTGACCTCATAGCGGGACTCGGGGATGGTGTAGGCCTGGCCTGTGCCGAAGACCCAGGTCAGGTTGGTATTCCACCCGCGGCCGACGTCCAGGTTGCTGACGACCGAGATGTCATGCCTGCGGTCGTACTTGGGCGGGAACTCGAGCCCGTTGTTGATGTCGGGAAAGGTCTGACGTGTCCACCCCAGGGTGTATCCGATCCATCCGGTGGTACGACCCGCAGTCTTCCGGAGGAGCACTTCACCCCCGTAGGCCTTCCCCGTACCCTGGAGGAAAAGGTCGGACAGCGGGGTACTGTCGTCCAGGCGCACGCGGGACTGGAACTCGACCAGGTTGGACATGGTCTTGTGGTAGAACTCGAGGTCCAGATTCCACCCTTCCGAGTCGGACAGCGTGAGGCCCCCCGCCGTGTGGTAGGCCCGACCGGGCTCGAGCGTCTCGTCGACCGGCAGCCACATGTCGGTGGTGTAAGAGAACCCTTCTACCGAGATCAGATTGAGGTACTGGTAGTACATCCCCCAGCCTGCTTTGAGCGCCAGACTCTCCGTGAGATAGTATCGTGCGGATGCTCTGGGGGAGAGGTTGGTGTAGTTGCCGCTGTGGAAGTGGCTGGCCCGGATTCCGGGGATGAACTCGAACGCGCCGGTCGCCCAGGTGTGTTGAAGATAGCCCGTCTCGTAGGCGGAGACGGTGTTGATCTCCGAGCGTGTGGTCTCTCCGAAGCCCTGTCGGTACATCGCGTCGTACCGGGTATACTGAAAGCCGAACCGGGTGGTCTGATGGCCGCTGATGTAGTAGTCGAAATCGGCCTTGAGGGAGAGATC
>JASLMQ010000715.1 GCA_030746455.1 Candidatus Latescibacterota bacterium | reverse complement strand
GGGGAAGCACGAGGAAGCCGTCCGGCAATGGATCGAGGACGGTGGCCGTGCATTGGCCGTCGGGCTCGACGAAGAGCAGGCGAATGCCCTCGTGCCGTTCGACGTGTCGATGGAGCGGGGAGAGCACATTGGCGTGTGGTTCGAGTCCGACGGGACCGGTTCGCCGCTGGCAGGCATCGGTCCGGCGGACGTGCACAATCGCGATCCGCGCGGGCTGCCCCTCGTCTCGGGCGGCGCCACGCCGGTAGGCAACGGGGTGCTGGCCGTTTCGGAGGACGCCAACGTGGTGTTCTGCCAGCTCGCGCCGTGGAAGTTCAGCCCGCTGACGCAAATGAACATCAAGCGGACATTCCGCCGAGTCGCCGTCCTGTTCTCCCGCCTTCTGGGGAACCTCGGCGCCGCGGGATCGACACCGCTGCTGTCGCGATTCGCCCAGGCGGTAACCCCGGACAAGCCGAAGGGCCGCTGGCTGGAAGGCCTCTACCTGGACGAGCCCGAGGAGTGGGACGACCCCTACCGATTCTTCCGGTGGTGAGAGGCGGACACGCCAGATGGCATACGGCGGCCTGTTTGAAGGTGTTCAGCGGGCCGGACCTCACCCCCTCGTGTCCCCCTCTCCGCGCCGGAGAGGGGGAAGCAGCAACTGGTGGGGCAAGGTGAGAACCAGCAGATCGACCTGGCGATTGTGACAGCCTGTGATTTCCTCTCCCGCCAGCGGGAGAGGGGGTGATGGCGGCGTTAGGGTTGGCTTTGGACCCGAATCCTTCGTACCTTGCAGAGCAGCACACACCCCAGACCCATAGTCCTGTTATGCAATCCCGATCTGCGATAGACCTATCGCAAAGGAGGCACACGATGGCGAAGTCCCGGAAGCGAAGGACGAAGGCCAAGCCCGTGACCGTGCCCGTGGACATCAAGGGAGCCCTGAATTTCCCGCGTGGGGCAATCCGCGGGCGGTTCCTGCGCGAGCTTGCCACCTGGGTAAGGCGATTCCCCAAGGGCGACCAGATCTCGTGGGGCATCTCGTTCGAGATGGCCTCCCCGCGTTCGAAGGCGCGCGTGATCGTGCTCAACGCTGGAGACGAAGTCACGATACCCGTCGGCGCCACGGCCAACTACCTGTGCCTCCTGCACACGTTCGCGAAGTCGCCGAGCGACCAGACGGTGTACATGGAAGCCCAGCAGGTGGGCGAGTACGAGCTCGTCTACGCCAAGGGCAAGCCTCACCGGTCGCCCGTGCGTGCTCGGCTGGATGTCGAGGTTCCCGAGAGCCCGGGGCCGGCGCAGATGTCCATGCCGTTCACGATGCCCACGACGGACGATCCCGAGGCCCCGCCCCAGGGCATCCACTGGGGTCGGCAGCAGACCGGCGTTTCCGGCGGAAGGGGTGAGCCACTGATCTACGCGCTGAAGAACCCCCACCCGTCGCGCGAGATTCAGGCGCTCGTGATCCGGGGGCAGGCTAGGTCGCCGCTGATCGTAGCCGGGGTGACGTGCTACAGCGGAACCGACCATCCCCTGCGCCACCTGATGCGGCGGATGTACCGCGTGAAGACGAAAAGCGGCGGCACGGCTGAGGTCGAGACGCTCGAGGTGGACATGGGGGCCGTTGCCCGGACCGACCGGACCATCGGGCCGCGCAACGCGGCGTGGATCAAGGCGGGCTACGCGGGTGCGGATAGCAAGGCTGAGCCGGTGGTGGACGGCGAGGCGATCTACTCGATCTACGGCGCCGTCGACGCCACGGTTTCCGCGCAACTGAAGCGGAGGAAAGAGCCCGTCGAGTTCTCCCTGGGCGAGGCCTACCGCACCGGCAAGTCCGTACGCGGGGGCGTGACGCTCGAGCGCCTGGGGGGGCGCAAGCAGTGGATGGAGGTGGAGATCATCGACGGGTCCACCGGCCAGCCCACGCCGGTGCGCCTCCATATGTCGGGGGCACGCGGGGAGTACATTGCGCCGTACGGACACCACGAGCAGGTGAACGCCAACTGGTTCGAGGACTACGGCGCGGACCTGAAGGTCTCTGGCCGGAGCTACGCCTACGTGCCGGGTCACTTCACCACGGACATGCCCACGGGTCCGCTCTACGTGGAGATGACCAAGGGGTTCGAATATCGACCGACGCGGTGCAAGGTGACGGTGAAGCCGGGGCAGCGCAAGCTCACGCTCAAGATCGACCGGTGGAAGGACCTGCGAAGCGAGGGTTGGGTGACGGCGGACACGCACGTGCACTTCCTGAGCCCGCAGACGGCGTGGCTCGAGGCGCAGGGCGAGGGCGTGAACGTGGTGAACCTGCTGGCCAGCCAGTGGGGTCGGCTGTTCACCAACGTGGGCGACATTTCGGGGCGCCTGGGCGTGGCCGAGGACGACACGATCGTGTGGGTGGGCACCGAGAACCGGAACCACATGCTGGGCCACATCTCGATGTGCGGCACCAAGGGACTGCCGGTTTTCCCGATGTGCTGCGGGGGCGTGGGAGAGGCGTGGGTGGGCGATCCGGACTACCGGGCGCTCACCGAATGGGCCGAGGAATGCAGCGCGAAGGACGGCGTGGTCATCCGGCCGCACTTCCCGTACTGCGGGTTCACCGAGGACCCGGTCCTGGCGGTCAAGGGAGTGGTGGACGCCCTGGAGATTCGGCAGAACCGGAACGGCGGATTCCCGCTTCAGGAATGGTACCGCTACCTGAACAACGGCTACCGCGTGGCCGTGGCGGGCGGAACCGACAAGATGGGCGCCTACTGCGCGCTGGGCAGTCTGAGGACCTACGCAAAGCTGAACCCCAACCGGCCTTTCACCTTCGAGAACTGGGCGAAGGCCGTGCGCGCGGGGCGCACGATCTCGACCAATGGACCCCTGCTCGACATGCAGGTCGAAGGGATGCACATCGGCGAGACCCTGAAGCTACCGGCAACGGGTGGGCGTATCCAGGTGAAGGCGGTCGCGGAGAGCGCGTGGATGGTGGGGAGCATTGAGATCGTGGTGAACGGACAGGTGGTGGCGCGCGAGGAAGCGAAGCGGGGCGCGACCAAAGTGAGGCTATCGGCCAGGGTCCCCATCACCGGTCCCGGATGGATCGCGGCGCGGTGCAACGGCGCCGGCAACACGCCCACGCAGTACATGGCCGCGCACACCTCGCCGGTGTACCTGGACTGCGGCGGCGCCATGCCCTACGACGGCCCCGCGTTGGAGCACATGCTCAACCTGACGCGCGGCGGCATCGAGTACCTGGAGACGATCTCCACCCGCTTCGACGACCGCGAGCAGGAGCGGATGATCAGGATCTACCGGGAAGTCGAGGCACACCTCCAGAAGCGGTCGGAGAGAGGGGCGTAGGCGGTCGACGGGGTGTGTTGAACGGACAGGGGTGGGGGTAGGAAATTCGCGCGATTTGGCCCAGTGGCAGACCGGTACGAAGGTGCTCCGGGTACTTACGGCGCCAATCCGCAACGCCTGCTGCCCCGCGCATCTGTCCTGTGATGAGGCCGGGCTGGGGTGCCACGCACGCCGCTGGGGGATCTGTACCAACGCGGGCGAGGGAATCCCCCACGCAGCGCGGAGATGAATCTCCGCGCTGCAGAATCGAGAAGCCCTCCCTCGTTGGGCTGGTTGTTAGCCCCGCCCCGCGGGGCTTCCTGCCTCTCGAGCGAGGGGATTTATCCCCTCGCTACGGTGGCGGATTCTCAATGTGTACAAGGCATAGATCTATGGACAACGACCGCATTGCCTTTCGCGGCAGCCTCAGCCAGCTCCTGGCGAAGGTCGAGAGCGGCGAGATGGTGCCCAAGCTCCAGGCATCGCACGCCCCGCCGTGCAAGTTCTGGACGGCGTTCCAGTGATCAACGGCATCCGGCATGTCGCCCCCGTGATCCACGGGCCCAAGGGCTGCACGTACTCGGTCGGCAGCAACTACAAGATGCGCGGCTGCGAGTACCGGGGGGTGCCGCTGGAGCCGACTTCGTGCACCGCGCAGGACGAGGCGGACGTGGTCTACGGCGGCGAAGGGAAGCTGCTGGGGGCGGTACAGAATCGGGATGTAGGAGGGACTGCATGGACGTAGCGACACTACGCGCGGGTATCCCCGCGCTGAAGGAGACGGTGTTCTTTAATTCGGGCGGCATCACGCCGATCCCGTCTGTGGTCGCCGACGAGGTGGTGGACCTTATCCGCCTGCAGGAGGCACAGGGACGATGGCGCCCCGACATCCAGGGAATGCTCGCCGAACGCTCGGAGGAGGCCCGGGCAACCGCGGCCTCCTTCTTCGGCGTCACGCCGGATGAGATCACCTTCACCCACAGCGTCTCAGAGGGCCTCAACATCATCTCCGAGGGGATCGAGTGGGAGCCGGGCGATGATATCATCATATCCGACCATGAGCATCCTTCCGGGTTCCTGCCCTGGGCATTGCGGGCCCAGCAGCAGGGCCTGGCGGTGAAGGAACTGTCGCTCACGCCCGAGCCGGAGGGGATGGTCCACCGGCTGCGAGGCATGCTGACCGATAGGACCCGGGCGATCTGCCTGAGCCACGTGACCAGTGCCCTGGGGATCCGCGTCCCGGCCGATGAGATCGTGCAGGCTGGCCACGAGGTGGGGGCCCTGGTGGGGTTCGACGGGGCGCAGTCCGCAGGGCAGTTCCCGACCGACCTGCGGGAGATGGGCTGCGACTTCTACTCGGTGACGAGCTACAAGTGGTGCATGGGGCCCTACGGCATCGGCGCGCTGTACGTGAGCAGGGATGCCCTTCCCAGGATCGCGGTGCGGCGCTCGGGCGCGAAGGCGGGTGTGGACGTCGACCTGAATGCCGGCACCGTGACCGGTCCAGACGCGGCCCGCAAGTTCGAGTTCGGAGCGAGGAACCTGCCGCTGCGGATCGGATACGCCCGGACGCTGAACTACATCGATGCCATCGGGCTGGATGCAATCGAGGCGCGGATGCGAGACACCGTGGCCTACTTCCTCGGCCGCCTCGAAGAGATCCCGGAAGCCCGTGTACAGACCCCCGATGGATTCTCGGCGGGGGCGCAGAACGTGGCCTTCGAGGGCGTGAATCCGTCCTCCCTGCTCCAGCGGCTCTGGGAGAAGCACAAGATCGTTGCGACAAGCCCCGCGGGCGGCATCCGGTTCTCGGTGGCGTTCTTCAACACGCGCGGAGAGGTCGATTGCGTCGTGGATGCCCTGAGAGAAGAACTGCCCAAACAGGCCTGACAGCGACGAGCCGCGAGTCCTGTCGCCCCTCCGGGGCTTGATGTATGTTTGGACCTCCGTATAGCCTGGGGCTCACGCCCCAGGCTATTGACTGTCGCCGCTCCGCGGCTCCTGCACCCAGCCCCGAAGGGGCGTCAGAGAATAGCCAGGGGCGTTAGCCCCTGGACAACGTCGGCCAAGACCCACCAGCCCTAGAAGGGCGGCAGTAGACCAACTCTCCTTCACCAAAGCAACCTGCACCCATGTCCCACCGGATCCTCATCGCGCCGGACTGGTCCTCCGCGGAGGCCTGGTTGCTCAAGCGCATCGGGCGTGAGATCGAGCGTGATCCCCTCACGTCCGTCCGCGTTGTCGTCCCCTCCCTTCCCCTCGTTCGACATCTGGAGGAGCGGCTGCTTGCCTCCGAGACCCACGGCTTCTTCGGCAGGATCGCTGTCACGCTGGGAACGCTGGTCCGTGAGCTCACCGACGAGGCGCGTGGATCCGAGCGACCGATCTCGATCCCAAGGGCGCTCCGGCTCTGGGGCGTCTCCCGGCTGGTCCATGACGAGATCCGGGACGAGGAGGCCCTGGCACGGATCCGCGACTATCCCGGATTCGTCGTCGCCGCGGAGGCCCTTATCCAGGAGCTCCAGCAGGCACGCGTCGAGCCCGATGCCCTGCAGGCGGTCGGCCAGAGGCGGCGCTCGCGCAAGCTGCAGGAGCTGGGCCGCGTCTACGCGGGCTACCGGAGAATGCTCCGGGAGGGCAGGTGGACGGATGAGGCTCTGGACCTGCGGGAGGCCACGCTGGCGCTCGATCCCTCCGCCGTCTCTCTCCGGTGCGATCCCCTCATCGTCTTCGGCTTCCTGGATCCCTCGG
>JASLMQ010000714.1 GCA_030746455.1 Candidatus Latescibacterota bacterium | reverse complement strand
GAAGGGCATATCCAGGTGGAGGAAGGCCCGGGCGTTGGCTCACAAAGGGAGGCATGAAGGATCCAGGCCTGGGCCCGAGGCGGAACCTGGGTACCCAGGCGCTTCGCGCCACTCGCACCCCCCGATTTCGTCGGATTGAGGCTAGCCTGTGGACGTGATCCATCCGTGGCGGGTCCGCGGCTCTTGCGGAGGCGATCGACTCCGTTCAGATCTGGAGGTATGGGTCCATATGAGCTTCTCTGACGCAGGAATCGAACATCGCGCAACGGTCACCGGGACAAGGGGCATGATCGCATCGGCACATCCCCTTGCCTCCCTGGCCGGGCTCCGGATCCTGATGGACGGGGGTAATGCGATCGACGCGGCTGTGGCGACCGCGGCCGCACTGAACGTGGTGGAGCCCTACATGTCCGGACTGGGCGGTGACGGCTTCATGCATGTCTACAGTGCCCGGGACCAGGACCACAAGGTTCTCGACTATATGGGTCTATCACCGGCCGGGGTCGAGCCAGGGATGCTCGATGGTCCGAAGAGGCCGAATCGGGGCCCGCTCACGCCTCTGGTCCCCGGTGCATGCGGAGGATGGCTGGAAGCGCTGCAACGGTACGGGACCATGGACGCGTCGAGGGTCTTTGCGCCGGCGATCGAGTACGCCGAAGACGGATATGCGCTCACGGTGAAGAACCACCAATTCTCCAGGGGGAACGAGGCGGACCTGGGTCGGTACCCCGCTTCGGCAGCGACCTTCTTGCATGGAGGTAGGGCTCGGAGGCCCGGTGAGATCCTGACTCAGCGCGATCTGGCACGTACGTTTCGAGCCATCGCCGAGGGAGGCGCCGAGGTCTTCTATCGTGGGGAGATCGCCGATCGCATCTTTCACCATATGGCAGAGGCCGGTGGGCTGCTCACCCGGGGTGATCTGGCGGCCTTCACGCCGGAGTGGCAGGACCCGATCTGCTCGACGTACAGAGGATTCACCGTGTTCGCCCCACGCCCGCCCTGTCAGGCCGTGCAGTATCTGCAGACGCTCAATATGCTCGAGGCGTTCGATGTTGCCGGGATGGGTCACAACACGGTCGAATCCTTGCACATGTTCATCGAAGCAGCCAAGCTGGCCAACGCGGATCGCGTCGTGTATGCCGGAATCGAGAAGCCGCCGACGGCGGGTCTGCTCTCCAAGGACTACGCGAGCGAGCGACGCGGCCTGATCGGCGATCGCGCTCGCCCGACCGGTGGGGACGTCTTCACACTGGGCCGGATGGACGATCAGGTCGAAGCAGGAGATCCGTACTCGTGGATGCGGTCGGAATGCACGACGCACTTCGACACGATCGACGCGGAAGGCAATGCGGTTGCGGTGACGCAAAGCCTGGGGAGCGGATTCGGCTCGGCGATGGTGGTACCGGGAACGGGCATCACGCTGAACAACCTGATGCGATGGTTCGACCTGGAACCCGAAAGCCCTAACGCGATCGGGCCGTCGAAGAAGATCGAGATGTGTATGTCGCCCGCCCAGGTGTGGGATGATGCCGGGTTGCGAATGCTGATCGGGACTCCGGGGAGCTATGGGATTCTGCAGACGACGCCCCAGATGATGATGAACGTTCTGGACCATGGGATGAACATCCAGGCCGCGATCGAGGCGCCGCGGGTCAAGGCGACTTCTCCCGGGCTGGTGGTCGATGCAGAGACCCGGGTCCCGGAAGACGTTCTTGGCGGTCTGGCGGCAAGGGACCACGAGATCAATCGCCTTGGGGACTGGTCCGCCGCCGTAGGGGGCGGGCAGGGAATCGCGGTGGATGCCGAGACGGGGGCTTTCATGGGAGGCGCAGACCCGCGGCGTGACGGATATGTAATTGGATGGTAGGGCTGTCCTTGATCCGTGAAAACCGGTCACCACGAAAGGCATCCCGGCCGCTGTTGACAACCTGTGGCAGTGGCATTCTGGCAGTCGGCCGGGACAGGCTCCAAGCACGAAGACTGCGAGATCCCGGACGCGGGAAGGCCCTGACGTCAGGTCACAGCTGATGGTGTGACGGACCCAGGCCTGAGCGCCTGCTGAAACCGGCACTCCGAGAGGATTCGCGGTTACAGCGATCGGGTTTTCGACGGATTTAGGCTATGCCATCATCTCAGGAGACGTCGATGGATCTGGAGCACGAGATACGGGCCCTGGATGCGCTGATCGAAACGCACATCACCTATCGGGCAGATTGCCTGAACCTGATCGCCTCGGAGAACCGGCCCAGCCCGCTCGTGGAGCGGTTGCTTGTCGACGAGCTGGACCGGCATTACGGGTATTACACCGGGATCGACGCCGGGAACCGCGAATACCCGGGGAACGCGCACCTGATCGAGATCGAAGAGAAGGTCCAGGAGCTGGCGAGGCAGCTATTCCGTGCAGAGTACGTGGATTTCCGGCCGCTGTCCGGCAACATCGCGGGGATCATTGCCGCGTTCGGGCTGGGGCGGCCCGGAGACACCGTGCTGGAGGTGGAGAACGCCCACAAGTACGCGGAGAAGCTGGCGACTTCGGCCCTGAAGGTGGATCTGAAGGCCATCTCGATCCCGTGGGACGGCCCGCGCTATAACATCGATCTCCATCGGACCGTCTCGCTCATCGAAGCACACCGACCCGGACTAGTGATCGTGGGCTCGGCCATCTTTCTGTTTCCCCAGCCTGTCCGGGAGCTGAGAGAGGCGATGGACCGCCACTGCCCGGGGTCCTGCCTGGTCTACGACGCGGCTCACGTGATGGGCCTGATCGCCGGTGGGGCGTTCCAGTCTCCCCTCGAAGAGGGGGCCGACGTGATCATCACGAGCACCCACAAGACCCTGGCCGGGCCGCAGGGGGGGATGATCCTGGCGAACGATCGGACGGTGATGGAACGGATCGCGGAGGCCACGTCGCCGCTGATGATCGCCAACCACCACCTGAGCCGGCTGCCCTCGCTGGCGGCGACCTTCCTGGAGTGGCTGGCCCACGGACCGGAGCACGCCGGCGCGATCGTGAGCAACGCGAAGTGTCTGGGCCAGGCGCTACAGGATCGCGGGGTCCCGATGGTTGGGGTCGACCAGGGGTTCACCGAGTCGCACACGCTCCTGGCGATCGTGGATGCCTTCGGCGAGAGCGACACGATGGCACGTCGGCTGGAGACGTGCAACATCCTGGTCAACCCCCTGCCGCTCCCCGAAGAGGTCGGAACGCATGGGCTGCGGCTGGGCGTGCAGGAGGTCACGCGCTGGGGAATGACGGCGTCGGACGTACCGGAGGTGGCCGACTGCATTGTAGATGCCCTGCGGGGGGAGGATGAGGATTGTGTGAAGCGGAGGGTGGCTGAGCTGGCGCGGAGATTCGACGGGATAAAGTGGACAATCGAAGATTAGGAGAGGAAGGGAAAGAGATATGGACCGAGAGCAGGCACGAGTGCACCTGACGGGGCCGATCTCGTCGATCGCGACCCCGTTCAACGAGGACAGCAGCGTGGACTACGACGGGCTGCGCAACCAGATCGACGTGGTTCTCGCCGCGGGGAGCAAGACGGTGCTGCTGACCGCCGGGGACAGCCACTACATCTGCCTGTCGGAGGCAGAGATCGCCGAGGTGACCCGTGTGGCCGCCGAACACACCGCGGGAAGGGGCATGGTGGTCGCCGCCGACCGCTACTACGACACGAAACACTCGATCGAGTTCGCGGAATACTCGAAGCAGGTCGGCGCGGACCTTCTAATGGTGCTCCCGTGCAACTGGGCGCACTCGTGTACCGCCGATACGATCGTAGAGCACTATCTCGCGGTGGCCGAGCACATCCCGGTGATGATCGTGACCGGGCTGTTCAGCCCGATGGGGCCCACGTTCGCGCTGGAGGCCATCGAGAAGACGCTTGACCGGAGCGAGCGGGTCGTAGCCATCAAGGACGACATGATCGGCGACTTCGCTCGGCGGCTCTGCCTGATGGCCCACGAGCGGGTACCCGTGTTCGCCGGCGGCCAAAAGGTGAACCACATGAACATGTGGCCCTACGGCTGCGACGGCTACATGTCGACCTTCATCTCGTTCGGACTCGACGTGCCGAGGCAGTACTGGCAGGCGATCGAGGCGATGGACCTGGCCACGGCCCGGGGGATCATCCGCGATCTGGACATGGCCTTCTTCGATTTCATCGGTACGCTGACCGGGGGTTGGAACGCGGGGTTCCACGGGTCCATGGAGCTGTTCGGCGTAACCAAGCGGTGGCGAAGAAAGCCCTACTATTCGCTGAACGACAAGGAAATGGAGACGCTGGCGGGGTTCTTCAAGGAGAAGGGACTGCTGGCGTGAGATGTGGCGGGAGGACTCTCCCGTCGGTGGCTGTCTGGCAGTGGATTCGAATGCTCGATTCTTCGTAGACGCGGGGGGTCTCCGGTCCGTCAAGGAGACCCCCCGTGTTGTGTCACAGCGCGTGAAGCATTGGGGCTAGCCCGCGTGATCGGCGAGATACGTCGCAACGCCCTCGGCGGTCGGCTTCATGGCCTCCTCGCCGTCCTGCCAATTGGCCGGGCAGACCTCACCGTGCTCCTCGGTGAACTGCAACGCATCGACCATCCGCAGGGCCTCGTCAACGTTGCGCCCAAGAGGCAGGTCGTTCACCACGGCGTGGCGGATGATGCCCTCCTTGTCGATCAGGAAGAGCCCCCGAAGCGCCACGGAATCGTCGAACAGGACGCCGTAGTCACGGGCGATGTCCTTGGTCAGGTCGGCGACCAAAGGGTAGCTGACCTGGCCGATGCCGCCCTGGTCCGGGGGCGTGTTCTTCCAGGCGAGGTGGGTGAACTGCGAATCCACCGAAACCCCGATCACCTCCACGTTCTTCTCCTGGAACTTGGGCAACGCATTGTCAAAGGCGATAATTTCCGTAGGGCACACGAAGGTGAAATCAAGGGGATAGAAGAACAGGATGACGTATTTGCCTCGGTGAGACGAGAGCTTCAGTTCAGATATCGTATTGTCCGCCATAACCGCCTGGGCGACGAAATCGGGCGCTTCCTTCGTGACCAATGACATGTCGGCTCCCTTTCTGTGTTGGCTCCTTCGTTGGGTTCTGCTCCGGGGACAACCCCCGGCGGATACGGAACGGCATCGCAGGGCTCTGAAGCCGTGACGGCCTCAACGGGTCGCCATCGTGAGAAACAAATATTCCCATTCTGAGCGATCTTGTCAAGGCCTTCCGCCCGCCGCAGACGGCCTTCCGGCGTGACCAAGTGGCGGTTGCGGGGGCAATCCTATGTCCGGCTCATCCCTTGTAGGGGGAGACATCGATGTCGACGTTCAGGTCGTCGGCGACGGCCTGAAGATCGCTCTGGAGGTCTCGGTAGGTCAGGTCGGGCGGGACAAGCACGACGGCCGCCATCGTGAAGAGGGGCGTGCCACTCATCGATGCGGTCACCGTTCCCGTGTCCATACTCTCCACGTTGATGCCGCGTTCGGCTAAGCGGTGCGTGATGCTGTGGATGATCCCCTCGTGGTCCGCGCCGGTGACCGCGACCTGGTAGGGCACCCACCCGGCGTATCTCTCTGGATCCGTCTGTTGGGTCTCTCGAACTGCGACCGCGTACCCTTCATCCTGCAGACTGAGAACGCCCCGACTGAGCTGGTCGAGCCCCTCGGCAGGTACCGAGACGAGCATCAACATGGCGAATTCGCCACCCAGGCGTCCCATTCGGCTCTCCTCTACATTGCCGCCGTCCTTCAACACGCGTTCGGTGACTCGGTCGACGATTCCAATCTTATCAGGTCCCGAAAGGGTGAGAACGAGGTTCTTTCGCATCAGGTTGGCTCCGTTCTGAGATGGCCACACCCGGGCACCTGCTCAGCCCGTCGTCTCCATCGTCCAAATGTCGTTATAGACGATATTTCCGGCAAGCTCCCCGCTGAACCCGCCGAGCAACCAGGCTCTGCCGCCGAACGACAGACAGGCCGATGCGTGTCGGACGCCCCACGGGACCGGGCGATCTGCAGGGGTCCAATCGATGCCGTCCGCGGAGCACCATACGTCGTTCAGGTTGACCGATCCGTCGGCCGCGCCCCCGAGGACCCACATCCGGCCGCCGTGGACCATGGACGTGTGGAAGCGGCGTGCCTTCCAGGCGGCGTCACAGGGGACGCATTCCCACTCGACTCCGTCCGACGAGCGCCAGACATCGCTGTGGTTCAACCCGCGGTCGTGGTAGGTCCCCCCACCGAGGATCCACAGCCCGGCGTCGAAGACGAGTGCGGGGTGCATGGCGCGCGGCTGCCAGCCCGGGGCGTTTGTGACCTGCTCCCATTCTACACCGTCAACGGAGGACCAGACGTCACCGTAGTGCGCCTCGCCCTCCAAGTTGACGCCTCCGATCACCCAGATTCTGTCGCGGAATACCGTGCAGCCGAATGCCCCGCGGGCGCCCCAGGGGGCATCGGTGGCGATCCGGTCCCAGTGTCGGCCGTCGTCTGTGGACCAGATATCGGCGAAGGTCCGTCTGCCGTCGAATCCGCCCAGAAGCCAGATTCGATCGTTGAAGGTGACACAGCCGGCAAGGTTCCTGGCAGGCCAGGGCGCGTCGCCGACGACCTGCGCCCAGTCGATCCCATCGGGTGAGGACCAGACGTCGTTCAGACGACGGAATCCACCGGATTCGGCCAGCTGGAAGCCGCCCAGGAGCCACATTCGGCCCTGAAGGACGGTGGCCCCGGGCGAGTCCCTCGGGGGCCAGGGAGCGGATTCGGTGATGAGGGACCAGCGTGTTCTCATGAGCTGACGATCAATGCCCGGAAAGCCTGAGCGGTTCGGGTGTGATGAGCGAAGGTTCAGCCTCGAGGATCTGCGCCACCGCCTCGACACAGGGGGCAACGCGGAAGGCCTGCCAGATGGACGTGCCCACGGTGGTTCCCGTGACGATCCCCTCGGCCTCCACGCGTCTACCGACGGGCACAAAACCGAACTTCGGCCACTTGAGGCCGTCGCGGTGAGCGTCTGTGCGCGATTCGACCCACAGGGCCTGGCAGTAGTGGAAGAGGCTGCAGACGCGGAAGCCAACGCCCATCAGGAGGTAGAGGGCGTTGCGCTCCCTGAGCCAGTCCCACGGAGACCCGTGGCCGAAGGCCCTGTCGTCCCACGGGCTCGGCCGGGGCCCAGACTCCCTGTGGGCCGCCATCACAGCCTCCGCCTCGGCACCGATGGCGGCCATGGAGTCGCAGCAATGGTCGCTGCGAATCGCGTCGGGACGCTTCCGGAATACCTCGGTGATGGTGCCGACATCCGAGGGCGAGGTGTCGATGTTCCAGGCGTCTCGACGGACCGCATAGGGGGCCCGATCCCCGTTGACCCGTTGCACGAAGGTGGGAACGACGACCGTTCCCTCCGGGCCCACGGCCTCCACCGCGGAGTCGATGATCGTGTTGGCACCTCCGTCGACCCACCCGAAGCTCTTCAGGGAGCTGTGAAAGAAGAGCACGTCGCCCTTCCTGCAGCCGATCCTCCGGAGGCCCTCCAGGAGGTCGTCCCGTCCGACTGTCGGTTCCCGTGGCACGGCGCGTCTTCCCTCCCGTGGATCAGAGCTCCCCAAGCGCCGACCTGATCGCGGAAATCAGCTGATCGATGTGCGCGTCCTCCATCGGGAGGGAGACGTTCCCGCCCTGCTTCCAGTAGACACCCCGGGCCAGGAGGGCGAAGAACAACCACCTGTGGATCGACGCATCCTCGCGAGCGGCCTCCCGGTAGTTGCGGGGCCGGCCGGGAAGGAAGTGCACGCGGAAGAGCGATCCCACGGTGGTAACCTGCGCCACGAGATCGGCCTCGGCGAAGACGCTCTCGAGCTCCGAACCCAGTCGCTGCGTGATTGCGTCGAGTTTCTCGTAGGCCTCGGGTGTGAGCAGCCGGAGCGTGGTGAGGCCCGCGACCATGGCGATGGGATTCGCATTGTAGGTTCCGGACTGCTGGATCCCCGGATCGCCGGTGGCGGGATCGTACTGGGCCATCACATCGGCGCGGCCGCCGAAGACGCTGCCCGGGGTGCCGCCCGCGACGACCTTGCCCATACAGGCGAGGTCGGGCCGGACGCCGAAGCGCTCCTGGGCCCCGCCGCGGGCGACGCGGAAGCTGATGATCTCGTCGAAGATGAGGAGGACGCCTGCGCGGTCGGCGATCTCCCTGAGTTTGGCGAGAAAGCCGTCCGCCGGGAGGGTCATGCCCGCTCCCGTCGAGAGCGGATCGACGATGACGGCGGCCAGGTCGTCGGCGTGCTCGGAGATGATGGCTTCACACGCGTCGGGATCGTTGAAGGGCAGGATGATGACCTGGTCCACGGCCGCGGGGGTGATACCCGCCGAGGATGGATACGGACGGGGTCGATCGGGAGGGCCCAGCTCGGGACCCACGGGAGGAACAAAGCTGACCATCGCGTACTCGTCCACGCCATGATAGGCTCCCTCGAACTTGGCAACCTTGTTCCTGCCCGTGAAGGCGCGAGCCACCCTCAGGGCGTTGAGCACGGCCTCGGTCCCGGAGCTGGCGAAGCGAAGGCGCTCCAGGGACGGCATGCGCGCCCTCAGGAGCTCGGCCAGCTCGACCTCGAGGGGCAGGGGACGGGAAAAGCCCGTGCCCCCGGCGATCTGGTTCTGCAGGGCCTCGACCACGGCGGGATGGGCGTGACCCAGAATGAGGGCGGTGTTGTTGTTGACGAAGTCCAGCAGGCGATGGCCGTCGAGGTCGATGAGGTGGACGCCCTCTCCCCGTTCTGCGTAGATCGGGAACGGCGGGTAGTAGACGCCCGTTCGCGTGTTCCCACCCGGCAGGGATTCCTTCG